>JAUWTX010000105.1 GCA_030614505.1 Desulfuromonadales bacterium | reverse complement strand
GCAATTGCCGGTTGTGATTCTGATAATCGGTGTCTGTTTGTCTGTTATATCCTGTAGTGAAGAACCGCCTCTTAAAATTGGTTTCACAAGCAGTCTAACCGGACGTGTTGCCGATCTGGGTGTCGCCGCCCGTGATGCTGCCATCTTGGCGATCGAAGAGAAAAACAAGTCTGGTGGCATTGCCGGTCGCAAGATAGAACTGGTCGTCAGGGACAATCGACAGGATGCCGAAAGTGCCAGACAGGCCATCCGTGAATTGACTGATGAGCAGGTTGTCGCCATTGTCGGGCCCCTGACCAGTTCTATGGCGGCTGTTGTTCTACCGTTAATCAATTCAGCCCAGACAGTTACTATCAGCCCGACCGCCAAGGCCGATCAGCTGGTTGGGCTGGATGATTTTTTCCTGCGTTTGACGACACCATTAAGCAGATGTGCCGAGCAATTGGCAGACCATGCCGTAAACGTACTGAAACTGAGGAAGTTCGCTGTTGCCTACGATCTGAGCAACCGGGCTTTTACGGAAGCCTGGTTTAATTATTTCAAAAAGGCGGTAGAGGAAAATGGCGGGCAAATAACTGGTACAGTGGAATTTACCTCATCACCAAACATCCATTTTTCGTCGATTGCCAAGCATATTTTGGAAACAGAACCGGAGGGTGTTCTGTTGCTTAGCTCTGCCATTAACACGGCTTTATTGGCCCAGCAATTTCGTAAACTGGAGAGCAATATTGCCCTGTTTACTTCTGAATGGGCTTTTGCTACCGATTTGATCAGTTTTGGTGGCCGGGCCGTAAATGGCATGACTACCTTTCTCAGCTATAATGCCGATAGCCAGGACGCTCGTTACCTCGCCTTTCAAGAAAGATTTACCAGCCGTTTTGGTTCTACCCCTTCAACGGCAACTCTCTTGACCTATGATGCGACAGTGTATCTGCTTGCCGGTCTGGAAAATAACCCCTCCCGAAGCGGGCTTAAAGAGGCTTTGCTGAACATAAATTCGTTTCAAGGATTACAATCGAAAGTCACAATTGACAAGTATGGTGATGGTGAAAGAAAATCCTTTTTGACAGTGGTCGAAAACGGTCGGTTCAAGGTTGTCGAGTGATTATGAAATCTCCACGTTCACTCAAGCGGTCTATGATGCTGCATTTCGTTACGGTGGCTGTTTTTCCAATGCTGTTGCTGGGGATCTTCGGCAGCCGGTATTTCGAGTATCAACACCTGGAAACAATTGCTGCTCTTAACGATGCTCACGCGTTGGATGTCAGCAATAGAGCTGCTGATTTACTTAATGAAACCAGTGCTCAGCTTTCTCAGGTAGAAAAAACACTCCAATCCGGCCTTTTGCATAATGATGCTGACATCAATAAGTATTTGCAGGGGGTGATTGACGGATCACAAAACTTCGAGTCGATTTACCTTCTGGACAAAGATCACAGGATTACCCACCTTGGCATGTCGATGAAAAATAACGGCAGCCATGAGGACTACCTCGGCCTGGACTTCTCCAAACATGATATTTTTAAGCATCAACACCAACTCTCAGGCCGGTACTGGTCCGATACATTTTTCTCAGCAATTACTTCTGAACCATCGATCACCTTGGGAATCCCCCTTGAGAACGGCATCCTGCTCGGAACAATCAGCCTGCAGAGGCTTACGATCGAACTGACTAATCGTCTACAGAATATCAGCCACGACTTTCATTTTTCACTAGTTGATTATCACGGTACCCTGATCGCCGATTCACAACCCGGTCTTGTCTCTCAACGACCCAACCTACGCCAACATCCTGAAATACGTGATGCTCTTGACTACCAGATTGAGGTCTCCAGCAAGTTTCACGAGGACAATAGTCTGATTGAAAGTGTTCGTTTGGTTCCGGGAATGAACTGGGCTGCTTACGTCAGTCTGTCGGTTGAGGAAGCAAGGAAGGGTCTTATCAACTTGCAGTATCTACTGATAACTGCACTCATCTTTGCTGCTTTGCTGGGAGTCATTCTCTCAGTCTGGTTGTCGCGACGTATGTTGAGACCGGTTCTGTCACTCCGTGACGCGGCCAGTGAGGTCGCCAGGGGCAACTACGACCAGATCCTGCGACCTGCTACCTATGAGGAAATGGAAGACCTCAGTGGAAGTTTTCGTGAGATGATGACTGCTGTTGAAGTTCGTGAGCAATCGATCAAAGAAAGTGAGACTCGATTCCGTACAATGTTCCAGACGTATCCTGATGCCATAATGATTACCCGTTCGAGTGATGGCCGGATCATCAATGTCAATGATTTTTGCCCGAAGATGCTTGGTTACACGCGTGACGAAATGATCGGAAAAACCACCATAGAACTAGGGCTCTGGGAAAGGCCTGAAAAGCGTGATGATTTCCTGGATTTGATGCGCAAGCATGGCTTGGTCAATAATTACGAGATGTCTTTTAAGGTCAAGAATGGCCGTGTCCGGATCGGTCTGATCTCAACAAGTAGCCTGATTTTGAATGATGAGAGTTGTGCTCTGAATGTTGTTCGTGACATCACCCAGATGAAAGAGGCGGAGACTCGCCTGGTTCGCAGTGAGGCACGCTTTCGCTCCCTGATCTCTGCCATGGGGGAGGGCCTAATTATCCTCGGTTACAACGGCGAAGTTGTGCATTGCAACCAGGCGGCCGAAAAAATCCTGAAAATGAAGACAGATGACATCATCGGGAAGTTGAATAATGAACTGATTCTTGATGCTGTTCGCGAAGATGGAACTCCCTACGAGTCGAATCAACATCCTTCGGTCCTGACGCTGCAAACAGGCAAGTCTGTTGACAACCAGATTATGGGGATTCCTCAAGTCGATGGTCAGACGATCTGGCTTCAGGTCAATTCTCATCCTCTGGGTCTCGATCGGGCTGGCAAGCCGGTTGCTGTAGTTGTTTCCTTTGCTGACGTTACACGACTGAAGCGCATTGAAACAGAACTGCGTGAGAGCGAAAAGCACATGCAGACGCTTAGTCTGCAGTTCCAGGGTGTTCTGGAAGCAATTCCGGACCGAATCATGATTCTTGACAAGGAGATGCGCGTCATCTGGCTTAACTGGATTGAGGATGATCTTGTCGACCCATCTGGCGGGAGGACGCCTAAGGATGTTTGCTGTTACGAATTGCCCGGGATATCCCGCGGCCCATCAGCAGAGGGCACTTTTCCCTACTGTGAAAAATGCCCAGTGAAAAAGGCATTTGTTACTGGTCGAACAGAGAGCGAACAGGTGGAACTGTCTGACGGAGGCACCCTCTCATTGCGTGCATTTCCGGTGTTTAATGAGCTTGGTGAAGTTATTAATGTGATTGAAATTGCCCAGGATATTACAGAATCTTTGCATCGTCAGGCCCAGTCTATGAGAACCGGCCAGCTTGCCGCCCTTGGCGAACTGGCTGCCGGGGTCGCCCATGAGATCAACAACCCGATCAACGGTGTGATCAATTACGCTCAACTCATACTCAACAAGGCGCCAGCAGAATCACGTGAAGGGAAAATGTCGCTGCGCATTATCAAGGAGAGCGAACGGGTTGCTAAAATTGTCCGTGAACTGCTCTACTTTGCCCGTGAAGAGAGTTCTGAAGCCCATATAATCACCGTGAGCGAAGCGCTTGACGAGGCACTGTCCCTGACGCAGGGTCAGCTCAATAAAGAAAGCATCAAACTGGAGATCCAGCTACCGGATGAGCTGCCGATGGTTCTGAGTCGTAGTCATCAGGTTCAGCGACTTTTCCTGAATCTGATCAGCAATGCTCGCCATGCTCTGGTCGAGAAGTACCCGGATATGGATCCCGACAAGATTCTGTCGATTAAGGGTGAGAAGATCCTCAAGGATGACCGGGCCTTTGTTCGTGTCACCTTCCGCGACCATGGCACCGGTATCGCTGCAGAACTTCTACCGCGGGTCATGAACCCGTTTGTCACTTCCAAGTCTTCGGCGGAGGGAACCGGTCTTGGTTTGAGTATCTGTCATGAAATTGTCCAGAAGCACAACGGGACATTTTCTATCGACAGTGTGGATGGCGAATACACTGAAGTTGTTGTCGAATTGCCGGTGGCATGATAAGTATATCTTGAGTTTGTTTAATGGAACCAACTTAATAAACGGGTCCATCTGATAGTGGCTTAGGGAGTCCTGAGATGAGTTACAGTATCCTGGTTGTTGATGATGAAGAAAGTATTCGTTTTACTTTTAATGCGTTTCTGAGTGATGCAGGTTATTCAGTCGAAACCGCAGAGAGTCTCGAAGAAGCTCTGGAAAAGATTGAGTCGACATGTTTCGATGCAATCTTTCTCGATATCCTGCTTGGTCGGGATTCAGGTATCAAGGTGTTGCAAGCGAGTCGGGAAATACACCCCAATGTCCCGGTGATCATGGCGACGGGAGCGCCGGAGATCAGTACCGCAGCAGAAGCAGTTCGGCTCGGGGCTTTTGACTATATTACCAAGCCGATTCATCAGGAGACTCTTCTTCGCCAGGCCAAGCTTGCTGTGGAACATAAGGAACTACTCGATCAACAGGAAACGTACCAGTTGCGCATGGCGGCCGTGTTTCAGAGCGTTTGCGAAGGAATCATGGTTTTCGATGAGGAAATGAAGCTGCGTGAAATTAACGCTGCTGCCATAGAGATGCTTCATTGTGAGGATTCTTTACTGGGTCTCAGTCCACAGGAGATCAGTGGTTACTGTCCGCCGTTGAAAATGCTGCTGGAGGTGATAGAAGAGCGTTGCGAGGGAGAAATATACCACCTTGAATCGATAGATCGTGCTGGTCAGCCTCTGGTCTTCAGTTTGACCATGGCCCCGCTGACCGGTCATGGTCAGCGTGCACTCGGCACCGTTCTGGTCCTTAGAGATGAAACCACGCTTGCCGGCCAGAATGAACGATAACAAGGATTTGAAATGACCTCCCATATTCTGGTTATAGATGACGAGGAGAGCCTGCGTTTTACCCTGGGGTCTTTTCTGGAAGATGCGGGATATATGGTGTCTTCTGCAGCGTCCTTTCCAGAGGCGGAAGTGCTCCTGCAGCAAAGCCTGTTCGATCTGGTTTTTCTTGACATTCAGCTTGGTCGGCACAGCGGCCTTGACCTGCTCAAGATTATTCGTGAGAAATTCGTCCATTGCCCCGTGGTAATGATCACCGGCGTTCCAGACGTAACAACCGCCGCGGAAGCCGTACGCCAGGGTGCCTTTGATTATATCCCCAAGCCTATTCGCCAGGAGACTCTTCTGCGAGTCGCCAAGATGGCCCTCAAGCACAAAGCTGTCGTTGCCCAGCGGGAAGAGTACCGTGCGCATCTGGAGGCAATCTTTGACAGTGTACGGGACGGAATCCTGCTGGTGGACCAGCGTCAGAAGATTCTTCAGGCGAATCATGCGCTTGTTAACCTTTTCGGTCTCCCGGAGGGTATTGTCGGCATGTCACTTGCGCAAATGCCGCAGAACGTCCGTACAACATTTGTTGAGATAGCCGAAAGAGTTTTAATGACTAACGAACCTATTGTTTCGCAACGTTTTGAAACCACATGCCCTTCACAAAAGCAGTGTGTCCTGGATGTCTCCGCTGCACCGTGTCTTGGCGACTCTGGTAACCCTCTTGGTGTGGTCCTGACCGTGCGTGACGAAACGCGCTTGGAAAACCTTGAAAAGAGCATGAAAAAGCGTCAGAAGTTCGAACATATCGTCGGCCGTAGTGAGGCTGTTCAGGAGATGTTCGGTCTGATTGAAAACCTGGCGGAAGTTGATACCACCGTATTGATTGCTGGTGAAAGTGGTACAGGCAAGGAGCTGGTTGCCGAAGCACTGCATTATCGCAGTGACCGACGTGACAATGCCCTGGTGAAGGTCAACTGTGCTGCTTTACCGGAAAATCTGCTGGAGAGTGAACTGTTCGGTCATGTCAAGGGCTCATTCACGGGAGCACTCAAGGATAAAACAGGAAGATTCGAGCAGGCTCACGGCGGAACGATCTTCCTTGATGAAATTGGCGACATCTCACCAGCTCTGCAGGTACGTCTGTTGCGGGTCCTGCAAAATAAGGAGATCGAAAAGGTCGGTGGTGTGGGGACGATCAAGGTTGACGTGCGAATTGTCACTGCAACCAACCAGGATCTCTTGCAAAAAGTTCGCAATAACGAGTTTCGTGAGGATCTCTATTATCGTTTACGGGTTGTACAGATTTCTGTGCCAGCGTTGCGTAAGCGAAGAGAGGATATCCCCCTGCTCATTGATCATTTTGTTGCTGTGTATAATCAACGATTTAAACGCCAGGTTGACGGCTTAAGCGATGCAGCAACCAGACAAATGACACACTATGACTGGCCGGGCAATATTCGCGAACTCCAACATGCGGTTGAGCACGCCTTTGTCCTCTGTCGCGACTATGTCATTGATGTCAGACACTTACCACCGGAACTGCAGGAATCTTCAGGCCTTTCCGATAACGATGGTGTTGAATTTGATAGTGAAGCTGCAAGGATTGTTGCCGCATTGGAGAAGGCGGGTGGGAACAAAAGCCGTGCAGCCCGTTTGCTGGGCATCAGTCGTCGTACGATTTATCGTAAAATGGAAGAACTCGGCATCGAAGATGCCGATGAGGCCGACTGAGCTATCATGCCGATGAGGTCCACTGAGCTATCATGTGTGCAACTGAGTCATCATTCTGTCTCCCTGCCATGTTATTGTCACAAGACTGTGCCATAATGCATGTCAATATAACCTGAGTATCCTCAGGTTTCCTGCGGATCTTCCCTCGCACCACTTAGTTTGTCGCTATTGATCACCCCTAAGCACTCGTTTTTAAACAGTTGTTGTTTTCTCGCAGATGAATGTGATGTGTTCTCCAATAATTGGCATGAATATTGGTCTTTGTATGTATGAAGACGAAGATACAGAAGATCAATTAATTACCGAAGTTGAAATGGAGAAACTACATTGTCCAAAGTAGTTTGTATTGTTGATGACCAACCCGGCGTGCGCCAGATGTTGCGTTTTGCATTGAAGATTCAGGGTCTGGAGATCCTGGAGGCTGAGAATGGTGTTGATGCCCTTGAGATATTTTCCAGTCGCCATGTTGATATGCTTATCAGTGACTGGACGATGTCGGAGATGGATGGCTTG
>JAUWTX010000175.1 GCA_030614505.1 Desulfuromonadales bacterium | reverse complement strand
TACAGCCCTACGCCTCTATCGGACGGCGAATCTATGAATCGAAGGACCCTTTTTTCGGCGATACGCGTCGCGATACAAGAACCTCTCTGAGAATCAGTCTCAACAAGGACAGCTTGAGGGTGTTCGGGTACGTGCCTGAACTGGAGTTTCGATACGATGAGACCAGGTCGAACCTTGATTATTACAGTTATGACAAGGTCGTTTTCCTGCTGAACTTCAACGAGTGATCGAGAGTGAAGTGTCGGAGGTAACAGCGGCCATGCCTTATGGGATGAGCATGTTCAGGTGCCCCGTCAAGGATGTCGGCTCAACCGTGAAAACGTAAGAGCCGTTTTTATTCAGGCAACTGCTGCGGTTGACGAAGATGGTAAATGGACGTACCGATCCCCGGCAACATTTCCCCTCCAGGCATCACATAGACCTAGAACCACAATTGGCCCCGAGCCGGGGACAGCCCCCTCAGGTAATCAGAAGAATAAGAGGGAAAAGTATAGACAAGCTTGGAGAGATTGCCAGTCAATCTGAATGTTGCACAAAAGTTTTTAGCCGCAAATTTCACTTTTAAAACGGCACGATTGCATCCGATTGAAATCAACTCGTTTTTCTGGTAAGTTCGCGCCATTCGATAAGATCAGGGGACAGAATTGAATTCTGTCCTCGTTACGTTCTCAAGGAGCTTTACCATGCGCGTTCTATCCGGCATCCAGCCTTCCGGTTCCCTGCACCTCGGCAACTACTTCGGCATGATGAAGAAGATGATCGACTACCAGGAGCACGAGGAACTGTTCTGCTTTATTGCCAATTATCATGCCCAGACCTCAGTCAGCGACGGCAAGATTCTCGCCCGTGGCACCCTCGAGGCCGCTGCCAACTTTCTTGCTCTCGGCATGGATCCGGAGAAAAGTACCTTCTGGGTTCAATCTGATGTTCCCGAAGTTCAAGAACTGGCCTGGCTCCTTTCCAACTTCACCCCGATGGGCCTGCTCGAACGCTGCCACAGTTACAAGGACAAGGTCGGTAAAGGCATTACAGCCAACCACGGTCTGTTTGCCTACCCGGTGCTGATGACAGCAGACATTCTGCTCTTTCAGAGCGAAAAAGTCCCGGTGGGCAAAGATCAGAAGCAGCACGTTGAGGTTGCCCGAGACATCGCCATCAAGTTCAACAACGAGTATGGTGACATCTTCACCCTGCCGGAACCCGAGATCGATGATGACGTCGCTACCGTGCCGGGACTCGACGGCCAGAAGATGAGCAAGAGCTATGGCAACACGGTCGACCTTTTTGCCGAGGACAAGGTCCTGCGCAAGCAGATTATGCGTATTGTCACAGCACCTATCCCGGTGGAAGACCCAAAAGATCCTGATGTCTGCAACGTCTACAAAATCTTCCGACTCTTCCTCGACAAGGAGGGCGATACTGCATTAAGACAGCGTTACCAGGCTGGTGGGCTGGCTTTCGGTGATGTCAAACAGGAACTTTTCGAAACGGTGCGTGACACCTTTGCCCCACAGACCGAGTATCGCAAGGAGCTTCTGGACAACCCGGACGGGATCCGTGAGATTCTCGCCAAAGGAGCAGAGAAGGCCCGCTGGGCAGCGAGCAAGACGCTACGTAAGGTGCGCAAGAGGACGGGATTGATTTATTAAGCCTGATCTGGATATCTTTTTGTCGATCAACCTTGACAGTCGCTCTCCAAATGACTAAATTCCATCCAGAACCTGCAAACATTAAACTATATCAATAATCATTTATTCCCGGGGAACAACCTTCCCGAAAGGAAACACCAGACAATGACCGACCACAGCGATTGCAACAGCTGCAGTGATTCATCCTGCTCAGCCAAAGCCCAAAACTCCCAAGAGAACGACGAGCAATTCCAAATGCGACAACGGCTGGAAAGCCGTCTCTGCAAAATCGACCAGAAGATGCTGGTCATGTCTGGAAAAGGCGGCGTCGGCAAAAGCACCATGGCCGTCAACCTGGCCCTGGCACTTGCCAAAGAGGGAAAGCGGGTTGGCCTGCTCGACATCGACCTGCACGGCCCCAGCCTGCCGACCATGCTTGGGCTGAACAAAGATCAGATATTTTCGAACGAAGAGGGCATTACTCCACTTGAGTTCGAAGGTATCAAAGTGATGTCAATCGGCTTCATGATCCAGGATGACAGTCAGGCAATGATTATGCGGGGCCCGATGAAACATGGGGCCATCCAGCAGTTTCTGGCTGATGTCAACTGGGGAGAACTCGACTATCTGGTTGTCGACTGTCCCCCCGGCACAGGAGATGAACCTCTGTCAGCAGCACAACTACTCGGTAAAGGTGCCGGCGCCGTTGTGGTCACCACGCCTCAGGACGTCGCCCTGGTCGATGTTGAGAAATCGATCAGTTTCTGCAACGAACTCAATCTGAACCTGCTCGGTGTCATTGAAAACATGAGTGGCTTCATCTGCCCGCATTGCGGAGAGCTTTCAGATATCTTCAAAAGCGGCGGAGGAGAGACCCTGTCAGCCAAACGAAGCGTTCCCTTCCTTGGTAAAATCCCGCTTGACCCACGTATGGTTCATTCCGGTGACAGCGGCAAGCCTTTCATCCAGGAGCACCCAGACTCGGAAGCGGCCCAGGCACTGCAGAGCGTGGTACGCAAGCTCATCTAGCAGTTTGTCGAACTGAAACAAAAACTATCCATGGGCATGGCTTACATCCAGCTCATGGATAGTCTGACAAACTGCTATTCGGCAGTCTCACAGGTAAAGAAGACGAAGGCCATTGAAGGTCTTTTGCTCGCTTCACGAACGACAAACTGGATATTATCGAACTGCCACCCTTGGCCAGTCCATTTATTCAGCACCTCTTCAATCGATTCGTCAGTAACAACAGAGAGTTCTACCACTTTATATTCGATCATTATCATACCTTTCACGCTTCTGGCTTCCCTGTGTTTGCCTGTCCCACGGCAGTGTTACTAGCAGTCTGATCAACCTTCAAAGGCTGCAGGTGTTTTCGGTGCGACACGACCACCAAAGGCAAGGACTGCCAATCCGGAAAAAATCAGGGATATCCCGACAAAAGAAAGTGAATTCAACTGCTCGCCCAGCACCAGCAGCCCCAGCAGACCTGCGGTCAACGGCTCTGCAAGGCTCAGCGTTACCGCCGTTGACACCTGGACCCGCTGCAAACCACGCGTGAAGAGCCAATAAGCTAGTGCTGTCGTCACCAAGCCCAGATGGAGAACAACAGCGATACTGCGCGGTGCTGCCAACCAGGCCATTTCGCGACCGATCAGCAGAGGAGCAAGCATCAAAGCTCCAAGACAGAAAACGACAGCGATGACTGCATTCGGCTCATGTTGTTCCAGCAGCCCTTTCATCACTAATGTATTGGCGGCGTAAGCAACGCCGGCACCGATAGCAAGGGTGACGCCGATCGGGTCAATCCTGACATCGCCACCACTGCTGAGGGTCAGGACAACGCAGCCGATAATAGCCAGAAGGGTCGCAACAAACCAGGTCCATCCAGGACGCTCTCCGCGAAAGAAGTAACCGAGACTCCCACCGGCAACCGGCGCACTGCCGATACCGACAATAGTCCCGACAGCCACCCCGGTCTTGGCCACCGCAGCAAAGAAACAAACTTGATAAAGCGCAGTAAAAGCTGCTGCTGCAAGCGTTGTCTTGAGAGGCCAGCCTCGCAACTGTGACGTGCCACTTTGCACCAGAAGCACCAGCATCATGGCGCCACCACCAATAACCAAGCGCAAAGTACCGATCACCATCGGATCGAACCCGGCAGGAGCAAAAGTCTGGGAGGTGCCGGTTGTTCCCCACAACATTGCAGCCAGCAATACAAACCAGACGCCGGCCCGTAAATTATTTTGCTGCATCAACAACTCCGGGGAAGATTACTAAATAACGGGAGTGCTACAACGCAGCACACAAGACCTGTACAGATAGAGCAGCGCTAAAAGTCGGCCGAACAAGTAGGCGAACGCTGCGGATGTCACTCCGGGAAGCCCCGAGTATAGTACAAGTAGAGTCAGAATTGAAAAAATTCCAAAGGCTTCAATAACTGTCGCAAGAGTGACCGGCAGCGTGATCCCGGCATCGATCAGAATCGCACGCTGGTAACCGATGGCAACTGTCAAAGCCGGGAAGAATGCCAGAATCTGTAATGGCGGAATCGCCAGTTGCACCAACTCGGCGGGCAACCCGGAAAGGGTTGCAAACCAGAAGATATTCAACGGCGTAAATGCGATCAACGACAATCCACCGCCAAGCGCAAGAGCCAGGTAGAGAGCAAATTTTCGAATCACATCACGATTCTGCTCACCATCCTTTAACGTGGCAATGGCCACTTCGGGAAGAGAGAGTCCCAGGGCGCGAAACAAGAACGTCAGTGCATAGAGGACCGGCATGATTGCCAGCGACTCAAGCGGCTTGTAACTGTGACCGAGAAAAAAGGTTACCATCGGATGAATGCTCAAGCCGATCAACGGGGTCATGGCGAGCGGCAGGTAAAAACGACTCAGGGCACGGTAGGATGCCATGACAACGTCTTCTCCTGTCTCACCGAGTGACTTTGCTATGGCTCGTCGGGCCAGCCAGCGGGTTGCAAGTGCTTCAGCAACCACCCCGGCGCTCAACGCACAGGCCCCCATGCTTGCACCAGCCAGAGTATCCAATTTCCATAAGGTGAATGCTGTCATCAACATGACCAGAAGCCTGGCCATGGTTCCAACAGCAACCCTGCCCGGCTGATGATGAGCAATCAGCACACCCTGGTAGAAGCGACGGATACCTATCGCCGCCGGCCAGGGCAAGAGCAGCAATAAGGCCTGGTACACATGGCGTGAGACATCGGCAGAGAGACCCAGGAGAGTTTTCGTCAGTGGCGTAAAGACTGCCGGAACTAATAATAAAAGAAGCAGAAGGGTGACAGCACCACACAAGCCGACCGAGAAAGCCCGTAAGCGCAGATAATCGCGACGGCTTCGGGCCAGAAGCGTTGATGCGCTCAAGAGCATGATCACCGGAGCCTCGGTAATTAATCCAAAGGCATAGGCAATACCATAGGCCGCCAGATTGGTGGCACTCTCTCCCATACGGGCAATAATCGCCGCCAGGAAAGGTCCTTCGATGGCCATCATCAACCAGGTTAGAGCCAGGGGCCACCAGAGGTGGTATATGGTTTTAAGGGTTG
>JAUWTX010000115.1 GCA_030614505.1 Desulfuromonadales bacterium | reverse complement strand
GTGACCAGGCCGGCAAGGATGTCGCTGTGGCCGCCGAGGAACTTGGTGGCACTGTGAATGGTGACATCGATGCCGAGATCGAGAGGCCGCTGCATCAGCGGTGTCATAAAGGTGTTGTCGAGCATGGTGATCAGGTCGTTATTTCTGGCAATTTCCACCATGGCCCGCAAGTCTGTGATCTGAAAGAGCGGGTTGGACGGTGTCTCGAGAAAGAGTGCCCGGGTTTGCGGGGTGATGGCAGCTTCCACGGCATTTGTATCAGTGGTGTCAACCAGGCTGATAGACACTCCCTGCTGTGGAAGAACGCTGGTGATGAAACGCCAGGATCCGCCATAGAGATCGGCTGATGCGATCAGATGGTCGCCACTTTTGAGCAGTGCAAGAGTGCTGCCGATAGCAGTCATCCCTGAAGCGTAAGCAAAACCACGAACACCACCCTCCAGCAGGGCAATCGCATCTTCCACCTGTTCACGGCTTGGATTGCCGCTACGGGCATAATCGTATTCCCCAGGGGTGCCACCCTCATGATGAAAGGTTGATGCCTGGTAAATTGGTACAGTTGCCGCACCGGTTGCCGGATCACGATCTTTGCCTTGATGAACCAGTAATGTCGCTGGACGATATTGGGGGTGTGACATTATTATTACTCCTGTAGGGCTTTAGAGGATCAAAGTCTTAGAGCGTAACGCAAAGGCGCCAAGGAAGAGAAAGCCGCAAAGAAGATCTATATGGGTTAACCCGGTGGGACTTTTACCTTTGCGGCTTGCCTCACATCATTGCGTCTTTGCGTTACGTTTTTACTTTGACATATTCCAATGATACATCACCTCAAACCAGCGCTTGTTCAAGGTCGGCGATGATGTCTTCAACAGATTCGGTACCGACTGAAAGCCTCAACAGGCGTTCGCAGATGCCAAGACGTTGCCGCTCTGTTTCTGGAATATCGCCATGGGTCTGTACGGCCGGCAGTGTCATGAGTGATTCCACGCCGCCAAGACTTTCGGCAAAAGAGATCAGACGCAAATGCTTGAGAACTCTCCTGGCCAGTTCCTCACTCTCCACCCTGAATGAAATCATTCCGCCAAAACCGCTGGCTTGTCTGCGTGAAAGTTCGTGGCCGGGGTGTCCTTCAAGACCAGGGTAATAGATGTCTGTAACTTTTGGGTGCTGCTGCAGCCAGAGGGCGACTGTCATTGCGTTCTTGCAGTGCCGTTCGATGCGCAGTGCCAGGGTTTTGAGACTGCGTAACAGCAGCCAGCAATCGAGTGGCGGCAAAATGGCTCCGGTTGAATTCTGTAGGAAATATAGCTCTTCGCCGAGGGTTTCTTCGCGCGCAATCAGAACACCGGCGCAGAGATCGTTGTGACCGCCGAGGTATTTGGTAGCACTATAAATAACCACGTCGGCCCCGAATTCAAAGGGTCGCTGCAGTATCGGGCTCAAAAAAGTGTTGTCTACAGCAAAGAGTAATTTGCGTTCACGACAGAGTTGACCGAGGGCGGCGAGATCGGCGATGCCGAGCAACGGATTACCCGGAGTCTCGATCAGCAGGGCCTTGGTCTGGTCGGTAATGGCTTCTGCGACAGTAGCTGTATTAGTCGTGTCGACATAGGTGACGGTGAGCCCGAAGTTGGCGAAGATCTGGTCGAGGACACGGTAAGTTCCGCCATAAAGATCTTCGCTGACAACCAGGTGGTCGCCTTGGGAAAAGTGCAGGAAGAAGGTGGTCAGGGCCGCCATTCCGGATGAAAATGCCAGGCCGCGAGCGCCTCCCTCAAGTTCCGCAAGACCCTTTTCCAGAACTTCCCTGGTAGGGTTTATTGAACGGGTGTAGTCGTATCCAGTCGATTCTCCGACTCCAGGATGGCGGTAGGTAGCACTCAGGTGAATCGGGGGACTGATCGCTCCGGTCCGCTCGTCAACGCCCACACCCAGTTGAACCAGGCGGGTTTCTTGGGAATAATCACTTGCTCTTTTCATCTGACCTCCTCGGTTGGTGAGAAGGGGCCCGGAGAAACAATAATGAAAGCCCCTTCTCAGGTTTGTGAGAAGGGGCCTGGAGAGACAATAATATCAGTCCTCGAAGCTCCGTCCCCATCTTTCCCCGAAAAACCCGGGGCAGGAATTAGCACCTGTCACCCTCCTTCGCACAAAGCTGCGGCGGGTCGGTTGCTGTGGTTTCATAGGGCCTGTCCCTCCACCACTCTTGATAAAGACGCTGCTGTTAAGCAACTATTTGACTACAGAGATAAAGAATTATACGACAAAAGTCAACCATTAAAGTAATAATTGGCGGTCGTTAATCTTTTGTTTCTCTGTAGGAATGTCTCAGTCAATCCCCTCATAAAGTACGCTGGTAAGATAACGTTCTCCGGAATCCGGCAGGATTGCAACGATGGTTTTACCCTTGAATTCCGGCTGTGCCGCAAGTCTTGCCGCAACTGCTGCAGCCGCTCCACTGGAGATACCGGCAATAATACCTTCTTCGCGACCCAGGCGCAGGGCGTATTCAATGGACTCGTCGTTACCGACCTGTTCAACGCGGTCAACCAAGTCCAGATCGAGGGTGTCGGGGATAAATCCGGCACCGATCCCTTGGATCTTGTGAGGACCGGGCTGCAGTATCTCACCGGCAAGCTTCTGGGTGATCACCGGGCTGTCCTCCGGTTCTACTGCTACCGAGAGGATTTGTTTGCCGCGAACTTCCTTGAAGTATCGTGAGACCCCGGTAATTGTACCACCGGTGCCGACCCCGGAAACAAGAACATCAATATCTCCATCGGTATCATCCCAGATTTCAGGCCCGGTAGTTTTTAAATGGATGGCCGGGTTCGCCGGGTTTTTAAACTGGTGTGGCAAAAAATAACGCTCCGGGTCGCCTGCGGCAATGGCTTCTGCTTCTGCGATCGCACCGCCCATACCCTTGGCGCCAGGTGTTAAAATCAGGTTTGCACCGAAAGCCTTGAGAACCTTGCGGCGTTCAACACTCATCGTTTCCGGCATGGTCAAAGTGATCGGGATGCCGCGTGCTGCCGCAACAAAGGCGAGGGCTATCCCCGTATTGCCGCTGGTCGGTTCGATCAGGTCCCGTCCCGGGCTGAGCAAGCCTTTCTCTTCTGCATCCCAGATCATCGAAGCGCCGATGCGGCATTTGACCGAATAGGATGGATTGCGTCCCTCGATTTTGCCCAGAATTGTGGCGCCGCCATCTGCTCCGACACGATTCAGGCGAACCAGTGGCGTACGTCCGATCGAAAGTGAGTTGTCCTTGTAAATCTGGCTCACGGTAAGCTCCTTATGTTCTTGAGTGAAACACTGTAATATATGTGCCTTTTAAAACCATATAAAAACATAGCATAACAGTCAAGTATAATTTATGTTAAATTGCACAAATAACTGTAGCGTGTGTATGTTTTGTAGGTGATATTAGGATGTGCTGTCAGATTATGACTGACAAGAGAAAAGGCCTCCGCCGGTAATCTGGCAGAGACCTTTTCTATCGTACGATGGTTACTGGATTGTTTAGTGACGTGTGTGACACTTAGCGCAGGGGAAGGTGTCAATATCCTGATCGTTGAATTTACATTCTTCGCACGACATCTCAAAATCTCCCCAGACCGGTTTGGTGAAGTTAGGCACCTTGTCGGAGAACTTTTCCTTGCCTGATTTATCGTCCTGGCTATTTTGCATGGCACTCTCCTTTCCGCAATAAATACGTCATATATCTAATAGGATAGCCAAAGCTACTAAAATATCAAGCTTTTTCGACTATATTGAGAGAGGATTAAAAAACAGGAAGTTTGGCAGTGAAAATATGGTTTTGCTAAAATGGCTTATATTGCAGCGAGAAAAAGCGAATGCAGATGCTTTAGCAATTAGCATTGTGAGGTTGGAGAGACGTGTGCACTTAGCCACCCAGGTAGGCTTTCTTAACCTCAGGATTCCCCAACAATTCCTCGCTGGTCCCCTCGGCAACAATATTGCCAGTATCAAGAACATAACCTCGGTGGGCTAAGTGGAGGGCCAGGTTTGCATTTTGCTCAACTAGAAGAATGGTCATCCCTTCTTCATTCAACTGCTTGAGCTTACGGAACAACTCGTACTTTAGCACTGGCGCCAGGCCCATCGAGGGTTCATCGAGGAGCAGAAAGTTACAGCCGGTCATCAGGGCGCGGCCAACGGCGAGCATCTGCTGCTCACCTCCAGAAAGAGATTCGCTGCGCTGCTTGCGACGCTCGTGCAGGCGTGGAAAAAGATCAAAAATCCGCTCATATTCTGCATCCAGATCGGCATCCTTCTCGCGGGCATAAGTCGCTATCTTTAGATTTTCCATAACCGTCAGGTTACCGAAAATCCGCCGCCCTTCAGGAGAGAGAGCCAGGTGCAGTTCTTTGACCACATCGCTTGGCTTGGTCTTGAGGATCGACTCACCCTGAAACTTGATATCCCCGGCAATAACACGCGGAGCTTCAGGCGGAGGTAAGCGGGTAATGGTGTGAAGACTGGTGGTCTTTCCGGCACCGTTGGCACCGATCAGGGTCACGATTTCGCCCTCATTCACATGAAAGCTGATCCCGTGCAAAGCCTGGATATTGCCGTATTTAACTTCGAGATTTTCGACTTGCAGAAGCATCAGATATTATCATCTCCCAGGTAGGCGGTGATGACCGTGGGATGGTTGCGGATCTGTTCCGGGTTGCCATCGGCTATGGTTTCACCGAAGTCGATTACCTTGATCTGCGTGGCGAGTTCCATCATAACGTCCATGTGGTGCTCGATCATCCAAATGGTCACGTCAAAGGTATCGTGGATCCAGCGTATCAGCCGAATCAGATCTTTCGCGTCGGCCGAGTTGAGCCCGGCGGCCGGTTCGTCGAGCAGCAGCAGTTTCGGGTGGCTCGATAGCGCGCGGGCGATCTCCAGCTTGCGCTGGGTGCCGTAGGGCAGGTTCTTCGGTAGCTCTTCAGCGTAGCGTTTCAGATCGAAGACGTCGAGCAGTTCTTCGGCCTCTTTGGTGACCTGCTCCTCTCTCGCCTGATAGCGTTTGCTGCGGGCAATGGCATGGAAAAAACCGTAGCCGAGTTGATTGTGCTGTGCGACGCGGATATTATCTAGCACCGTCATGTCGTTCCAGAGGCGGATGTTTTGAAAGGTGCGGGCCACACCTAGGGCGGTGACCTTGTGCGGTCTGAGTCCGGCGGTAGGGTTGCCGTCGACAAGAATCTGCCCCTCGGTCGGCTGATAGAAGCCACTGACCAGGTTAAAGACCGTCGTTTTTCCAGCGCCGTTGGGACCGATCAGTCCGCAGAGCTCTCCCGGCATCAGTGTGACATTGAAGTCTTTGAGCGCTTTCAGACCGCCGAAGCGCTGGGTCAAGCCGCGTACTTCAAGGACTGGCGTCGATTCTGTTTGTATTTGTGTCTGTGCCATCATTTAAACCTGTAAAATTTCTTCAGTTTGGGGAAGACATCTCCCAATTCCCGATTGCCCATGATTCCTTCGGAGCGGAACTGCATCACAATGATCAGTAGCAGCGGGATTATAACCCACTTGATGACGCCTGCTGAAGGTTCCCAGTCGGGAAACATAAAGGTGATCGGTGAGAGCAGGCCATCGATGATCGCCTGTGAGCGGAGCACTTCCAACAGCCCGGTGAAGATAATAGCGGAAATGATAGCGCCGGACAGAGAACCCATGCCGCCGAGATAAACCATGACCAGAGCCTCAGTCGATTTGAGAATATTGAAGGACTGCGGGTTCACGTAGCCGATGATGTGGGCGTAAAGACCGCCCGCGCATCCCGCCAGACCGGCGGCGACCATGAAGTTGATGATCTTGATCTTGTTGGTGTTGACGCTCATGATCTCGGCCGCTACCTCGTCCTGACAGATGGCGTTGACGCCCTTGCCATAGGTAGAGGAGATGAAGCGTCGGATTACCCAGACCGAGAAGACGGTGAAGTTGATTACCCAGAAAAGCATCCATGGGCCATCAAAGATGTCGACCATCGCCCAGACAGTATCCTTCATCCCCTGAAAACCGCGCGACCCGCCGACGAAATCCATGTTCTCTATGGCCGAGATGATCATGTAGTTGACGGCGATGGAAATGATCGCCAGATAGTCGTCACGGGTTTTGAACGAAGGAATTGACACAAGCAGCGAGGAGACGGCCGCTGCAGCCCCGCCGATCAGCACGATGATGGGGAAAACAATCACCACTGAGGCAGCGGGCAGCAGCGGGTCGCCAAACTTGGTACCGAAACAGAAAACTGAGAGGATTGACGAGATATAGGCGCCCACGCACATGAAGGCCGCGTGGCCACAGGTAAATTCGCCCATGTTGCCGTTGACCAGATTCAAGCTGGTGGACATCATGATGTTGATGCCGATGGTCATGACAACAATCTGAATGTAGCCGTCGATGATGCGGAAATGAGCGGCGAACAGTAGCCCGATAGCGAAGACGACCAGCAGCATGTTGAGAGAGTATTTTTGCATATCTTTATCTCCCAACCTATATCTTGGTCGACTGAGGAATGCCGAACAGCCCGGAGGGCTTCATCCACAGAATCAGCAGCAGGATGGTGAAGGCGAACAGGTCTCGGTAGGTCGAGGGGAAGACCGTGACTACGCCCACCTCGATGAAGCCGAGCAGGAAGCCGCCGACAAACGCCCCCTTGATGTCACCGATGCC
>JAUWTX010000178.1 GCA_030614505.1 Desulfuromonadales bacterium | reverse complement strand
GCTCAGTCTATGCCTCACCGAAGAACGTGCTGATCTACGTGACCTCCAACCGACGTCATCTGCTCCCGGAATTTTTCACCGACAATCTGGGCGCAAAAATGGTCCACAATGAGATCCATCATGGCGAAGCGGTCGAGGAGAAAATTTCTCTTTCCGATCGCTTCGGCCTCTGGATTTCGTTCTATGTTTTCAAGCAGGATCTCTATCTGGAAATTGTGCAGAAAACTATCGCCCGACTCTGTGTCGAGAACCGGATCGAACCACAATGGGATGAAGAATTGGCACGAACCGCCATCAAATGGTCTCACGAAAAGAGCAAACGCTGTGGGCGGACCGCATTGCAGTTTGCGCGTCACTGGTTGGGACAGTACTTGTTGGGGAAAGAGGGCTGAGAGACCTGACGTCAGGCTTGCATTGAGTGACCTTTAATCTTCTATCGAAAAAAAAGGCTCTCTCAGGTGGGTACTGCGACAGACGGGACATTTGCCCGGCCGTGTCAGGCGCTCACGCTTTTGAAAGATGAAGTGACAATCCAGGCAAGTTGCCGGTGTCACCTTGAGGCGCCGGTTCTGCGCTTTCAGGCTTTTCTGCAGGTGCTGTAAATGATTGAAAACATCACGTTCGGATAGACCGGCCGCTTGGGAAAGGGCACGAACGGTCAGCGGTTCTGCGGACAGCGTTTGCAGCAGAAGTTCGCGAAAGCTCTGTGATCGATCAGGAGGAGGATCAGGTTCTGTCATTCTCTACAGAGACCACAGGTAATCAGTGATCGCCCTTGATGTATTTTTTGAGTTGCTTGATTTCGAAATCCTTCTCGTCCAGCGAGGCCTTGACCAGGTCGCCAATCGATGCCAGACCGACCAGTTGTTCATTCTCCATGACTGGCAGGTGGCGACAACGCTTGTCGGTCATGATGGCCATGGCTTCATCAACGGATGCCTGAAGCGAGATATAGCAGATTTCTTCAGACATAACCTGGCGGACGAAAGACTTCTGGGAACAGCGGCCTTCCAGATCAACCTTGCGGGCATGATCACGCTCGGTGAATATGCCAACCACCTGGCCCTGGTTCATAACCACAAGAGCCCCGACACCTTTTTCAGCCATCAACGCCAAGGCATCATAAACTCTGGCATCCGGACCAATACTCCAGACATCACTTCCTTTAAGTTTCAAGATCTGAGAAATAGATTTCGACATACCCGCTCCCTGCTGAGAAGAAAGTTAGCAAAAAAAACAGCGTAAACAGAACAATAAAACCATTACTTATGCAGAGGCAGCTTGCAGTCCTAAAAACTGGTCCTCGAGCATGATCTCGAACTCGGCCAACGCAATCTCGTCAATGCCGAGGAATTGGGCCTCGCCGGTCGTTGGCAAAACAATATCAGGCTGCTTTGTCAAGCCAAGACCCAGCTTGTGGCAACCATTATTAGCCAGCCTGACCAGAGCAACAACAATATTTTGCGTATCCAGTTCCTCGGCATGGTGGTCTGCGACCACCTCCTGGTAAGCTTCTGGGAGATTCCATTCCTCAAAAAGCCGCAGGCCTTGTTCAACATGCATGGTCGCCAGAACTTCCAGAACCAATTGCTCGGAAAGCGTTATGTCGAAATCACCGCAACTTGCAATTTCTTCCAAGGCCGCCAACAGGAACTGTTTACCGATGTCGTGCAGCAACCCGGCCAGGTAGGCCTGATCAGCAATACCCTGGTAACCACAGCGGTTCGCCAGCCATCGGGCACCAAGAGCACAGCCTTGGGCGTGCTGCCACAGACTTGGCATATAACGTTGCAACAACTCTCCCTGAGAGTAACCCTCACCTTCCCAGCAAGCCTGCTCAATAGCCTGGGTAGCCTTGTCGCTGCCCAGACGGGTCACCGCTTCTTCTACCGAAAGGGTTTTTTGCAGGCCTGCAAAAAAGGATGAATTGGCGGCCCTGAAGAGGTTACAGAGCAGCGCCGGATCACGGCCGACAAGCGACCACAACGGCTTTGAACCAGACCCTTCAGCTGCCAGACACGCGGTGACCTTCCGGGCAAGTTCAGGATGAACCGGCAGACGTACCCGATCGGCATCGACCATTTCCTTGATAATTTCTGCCAGAGATTTATTGGCCAAGACTATTCTCCCAACAGGCGACGCAATTCATGTAGCGGACGAGGGTTCACAGTGCGAGGCAGTCGCCGCATAACTTCCGGAAGGGAAACCTTGCCTCGAGCCGCCTTGGCAATACCATCCTCTATCAGGGCAATTAAACCTGAACTTTCGATACTGATACGGCGGATTTCCTGTACCGTTTTACGAGCCAGAACCGCATCTTTGACATCATCATTGAGGGTGAGCAGTTCAAAAATACCGACCCGGCCCTTGTATCCGGTAAACCGGCAAGCAGAACAACCGCGACCGATCTGCAGATCGGCTCCGGCCAGGTCGCCATGAGTGTAACCGAGGCGACGGTATTCATCGGGAGTCGGCGTATATGAGGTTGCACAATGGGGGCAGATTTTACGCAACAACCGTTGTGCCAGCATGCAGGTCACTGTTGACGCGATCAAAAACGCCTCGACACCCATGTTCAGCAGACGCAGCAAACCGCCGACAGCATCCTCGGTATGAAACGTCGTCAGCACCTTGTGACCGGTCAACGCTGCCTGAATCGCCGTCTCTGCAGAAAAGGCATCCCGAACCTCGCCCATGACGATGATATCCGGATCCTGACGGACAATATGGCGCAGAGTTTCGGTAAATGTCACGCCGATTTTCGGATTGATTGAACACTGGGTGATGCCGTCAATGACGTACTCCACCGGCTCCTCGGCAGTGATGATACTCGTCTCAAGATCATTGAGATGATTGACGCAACTATAAAGGGTCGTGGTTTTGCCGGCACCGGTCGGGCCGGTCACCACAATAATACCGCTCGGTGAAGCAAGAGCATCATCACGAAGTTGCTGCAACATGCGTGGCGCCATGCCGATATCGTCGATATCGAGCAGTTCGCCCTTTTTGTTCATCAATCGCAAAACAATTTTTTCACCCTGAACGGTGATATAGAAGGAGACGCGCAGGTCAAGGGTCATGCCAGTGGCTGCACTCTCGTAGAGAATACGACCATCCTGATGTCGCCGACGTTCGGCAATGTCGGCTTCTGCCATAACCTTCAGACGCGTGGCCACAGGTGGAGCCAGATCCAGGCTTATCTCCTTATGGACCCCAAGCACTCCATCACGCCGGAAGCGGATTCGCCGCCGATCCTTCATCGGCTCGATATGAATATCGCTGGCGCCCTGCTGCATTGCATCATCAAAAAGACTGTTGACAATACCAATAATTGTCGAGTCGTCCGCTTCTTCCACAGTGCCGCGCTGGGCATCCCGGCGATAGAGCTCAATGACTTCACGGATCGCCTGGCGTGGACCGATTGCGGGAAGAATCCTGCGGCCAAAGACTCTGTCGACCGCTTCGTGATCCTCGAGATCAAGAGGGTCCGCAAAAACGATGATGACCCGGTCGTCTTCCCGCGCAACCGGCACAAAAGAATGTTGCATAAACATCTTGGGCGGGACCTGGGCAAGCAGGTCACGATCAATATCGGCAAAGACCGGCGCAATGAAAGGGTAGCCGAGCTTCGATGCAAGGATTTCTATCAGGCGGTGTTCATCGATAAAGCCGTACTCGACCAGGATATCACCGAGCTTCTGTTTCTTATTTTCTGCTTGAATGGCCAGGGCGGCAGCCAATTCATCCTGGCGGATATGTCCCAGCTCAACCAGCAGGTCACCGATACGGATATTCAAGCGTTGCTGCTTGAGCACCTGATTGAGCTGCTGATTGGTCAACAGGCGCAGCTCTTTGAGGATTTCAACCAGAGAACGAGCAGAGACCAGTTTGGTCTTGACTCGCTTGGCATAGATCAATTGTTCTTCGGTTATCAGACCCTGCTCTACCAGAAGGCGAGCAATAGCATCGCCGTTCTGTACCGCCGGCGGTGATTTGGTGGCAGGAAATTGCTGTGTCTTTTCCTGGGGGGCAGGTGTGCTCGGATCGGGCATGGCGTCAATCCATTACATGAAAAAACTCAATTAGTTTCCAGAACGTTAAGGGTAACATATTCGAGCCTGCAACCCAAACAAAGGTTATAAATACTTAAGACATAAAGACTAGGGGAAAAGCAGGCGCAACGCCAGAATCGCCACGGTTACAATGACAAAGCGCTTGATCCATTCGTGGCCTTTTTTCACGGCAAGTTGAGATCCAAACCAGCCGCCCAGAGAATTCCCTACCGCCAATGCCAACCCCAGAACATAATCAACCTGACCATGCACAACAAAAACCCCCAAGGCCACTATAGTGAACGCAAAAATAACCAGAACCTTGACGGCGTTGATACGTACCAAGTCGAGACCATGCACCAGCAATCCGGTAATGATTATGAAACCAACTCCTGCCTGGACAAAACCACCGTATATACCGATACCAAAAAAGCTAACGATCAGAACCGTAAGCCGTACCGGTGTCATCGTTTTTTCCGTTTGCTGTAAACGCTTCATCGGGTCGATAATCATGAAGATTAAAACACCAATCATGACTATGGCAAGCAGCCGGCGAAATAACATTTCATCGACCGTAATCGCCAGGTTGGCACCGATATAACTGCCGATCAGAGCGGGCGGAGTACAAATCAAGGCGAGACGTATGGGGAAAATTCCCTGGCGCTTGAAACCGGTAATGGCAAAGATATTCTGACAAAAGATGGCGACACGGTTGGTGCCGTTGGCCGTTGCGACCGGCAGACCGAAAAAAATCAACAAAGGCAAAGTCAGCAGAGAGCCGCCTCCAGCCATAACATTAAGGAAACCGGCTACGACACCAACCACAACCAGTACCGGAACCTGCCAGACATAGGGATCCATCACAACTCCTTCATCACCAACAGTTCACGAAGAACCTCGCCGGCCATAGTCAGACCAAAAAGATGCGTGATTACAGAAGAACTGCCGAGCGGTGCACGTCGGGCCTGATAGTGCCCGGCGTCTGTTGTGGCACCATCCTGGAGGCCATCACTCACTTCCCGAAGGCCGTCACTCAGTGGCCTGAAGGCCTCCGTCGAGTAAACTGTTTTAACACCGCCTTGGATAGCGCTCCGCCTCTGTTCCCGACGTAAAATTCGCTCAAGACGGCACTTG
>JAUWTX010000215.1 GCA_030614505.1 Desulfuromonadales bacterium | reverse complement strand
CACCGACGTTGAGCAGTCGATCCGTATTCGTACCGGTGAAAATGGTCATGAATCACTCTAAATATAAGTTCAGGAGTCTGTCGCACTTGACGGGAACCTCTGTGTTTGGGGCCGTCAAGTCCAACATGCTCCTGAGTCGCCAGAGATTAAGGAAATAATGAGATTAAGGAGAAAAACATGAAGAAGTCACGAATTACCCTGTTTACAGGTTTGATGACCGTTCTGCCGGCTCTTGCCCTGGCCGAAGACGCTCCCGTATCTGAAATGACCTATATTCTAAATACATTCTCTTTCTTGATTATGGGTATTCTGGTCATGTGGATGGCGGCAGGTTTCGGTATGCTTGAGGCAGGCCTGGTGCGCTCTAAAAATGTGGCCACCATTTGCCTTAAAAATATATCTCTGTTCGGCATCGCCGGAATCCTTTTCTATCTGACCGGTTACAACCTGATGTATGCCGGTGTCGATGGTGGCTTTATTGGTTCCTTTGGTTTGTGGGCTGCTGATGATGCTGCGGCCCTGGCCGGTGACTACTCAGCCGGCTATTCTTCTTCTTCAGACTGGTTCTTCCAGATGGTCTTCTGCGGTGCGGCCTGTTCGATCGTTTCCGGTTGCGTGGCTGAGCGCATTAAGCTCTGGTCCTTCCTGCTTTTTTGCGCCATCCTCTGTGGCGTTATCTACCCGATCCAGGGCTCCTGGGGCTGGGGCGGCGGCTGGCTCTCCGAAATGGGTTTTGCCGACTATGCCGGTTCCACCATTGTTCACTCGGTCGGCGGGTGGGCGGCCCTGACGGGTGCCATCATTCTAGGTGCCCGTAAAGGCAAGTACAGCAAGGGCGGCCGCGTCAATCCGATGCCCGGCTCCAATATCCCTATGGCCACCCTCGGTACCTTTATTCTCTGGATGGGTTGGTACGGTTTCAATGGTGGGTCAGTGCTTGCTCTTGGTGATGCAGCCTCTGCTATCGAAATGTCCAACGTTATGGTCAACACCAATATGGCAGCTTGTGGCGGTATGATTGCTGCCATGGCCATGGTACAGATTCTTTACAAGAAGGTTGACGTCACCATGGGCCTTAACGGCGCCCTGGCCGGTCTGGTCTCGATTACTGCCGGCCCTGCGACCCCGTCTCTTGGTGCAGCAGTCCTGATCGGCGCTGTCGGCGGCGTTCTGGTCGTCCTGGCCGTTCCCTTCTTCGACAAGCTTAAAATTGACGACGTGGTCGGTGCTCTTTCGGTACACCTGGTCTGTGGTGTTTGGGGAACCATGGCCGTACCATTTACCGACGCTGAGGCTAGTTTTCTGACTCAGTTCATCGGTGTTGCTGCCACGGCTGTCTATGTCCTGGCTGCCTCCTCGCTTGTATGGCTGGCCATCAAGCACACCATTGGCATACGCTGCAGCGAAGAAGATGAGTACCGCGGACTCGACATCTCTGAAATCGGTATGGAAGCCTATCCTGATTTCCAGACCGTACATCTGGGCGGTATGGGTAGCCCGACTCCCGGTTTTGGTGCTGCGACTGTTGCGGCACGTGTTGCTACGACACCGGTTCGTCAGAACTGATATTTGCCAGCAATTCTCGTGGTAAAGAAGGACAGAATAAAAAGGCCGTCATGTTCATCAGACATGACGGCCTTACTAATGTCTGGTTACCTACTTTTTATGGCAATCACGACAACCTGTTGGTCCGGCGCCTTCCTCCTTATGACAACCTTTACAAAGCTTGTGAGCTACATCCTTGGTGATGTCAAATGCCGCAGGGGTTCCCTCACTGTGACAGATTGAACATTCATAAGTATCGGCATGCATACCGTGTGGGAACGTGATGTTCCCATAGCTGGCCTGAAGGATGATCTCCTGAGAAGTTGCCGCCGTTTTTACTGTCTCTACAGGCTGTGCTGCAGTACTTTCCATTGCAGCCACGGCTGTAACTACGGGCTCTTCCACTTTGGTCACAATTCCTTCAGCTGTTTTGACTGCTGTTTCTTCGGCCTCTTTGACCATCTCCACGGCGGCAGAAGAAGAGTCTGTAGCTGCCTTCTCAACCGGGGTCTCTGCTATCCTGGCTGTCTGTTCTACTTTTTCCTGTGCCTTGTCTGCTGCTGCCTGAGCAGCCTCAATGGCTGGTACGACAATTTTGACGTCCTCTGCTTTTTTCACCTCTTCAGCTTTGACCGGTTGTTTTTTCGCCGGTGCCGTTTGTGCTTCAGGTTGCTCTGATGTGTCGCAGCCGAAAAGGACCAGAGCAGCAACTAAGACAATAAACCATAGAAATTTATGCATCATTTCCCCCTTTCTTTGTGAGATCAGTTTTGCCGTATAGTCTATCAGCATGTTCTATATCTGTCAGCTCTTACATATATAAAAAACCCATGGAGTTTGACACTCCATGGGCGGGAAAAAATGTTTTTCATTGGTTTGTCGCGTTATTTAAGCTTTCACGAAGTCCAGTGAAACTGAGTTGATACAGTAGCGCAAGCCTGTTGGCTGCGGCCCGTCTTCGAAGACATGTCCCAGGTGGCCCTTGCAGCGGCTACAGTGGATTTCGTTGCGCACCATGAGCCAACTGCGATCTTTTGTCAAACCAATATTTTCAATAGCAATCGGCTGGTAGTAGCTTGGCCAGCCAGTACCAGAATCGTATTTGTGGTCCGAACTGAAAAGATCTTGGCCACAGCAGATACATTGGTAAACACCAGCCTCATAACGCTTGTCATGTTCTCCGGTGAAGGCACGCTCCGTGCCGTGTTCCCGGGTGACATGAAACTGCTCTGAAGTCAGTATCTTTTGCCACTCTTCTTTAGACTTATTTACTTTGCTTGCCATGATGTAAGCCCCTTTGACAGCAGACCAGACTTTTATTTGATCTGATACTTTTGCGAACAGGTTGCCGACCGCCACAAAACTGCCACAGCAGGAAAGTACGACACCCGTTGACACGCGTTTGAGAAATGTTCGGCGATACATAACGTACCTCCATGTATATGTTTAATCGTTCTGGAAAAAGGATACCAGGCTATAGGGTGAATCCATGTAGCCCAGATGAGTTCATGGTAGCACAACTCTGTGTTTGCTGCAGAGGGGGGAGGGGCGCAGAAATCATATCAATACCGATCTCCTGATCGCTGTGCCCAGCTCAGAAAAAAGAAACGGCGACAATATAAATTGTCGCCGTTCAGTAATGCCGTCAATATCAACGTTGATAATCAGTTCACTTTGATCTTGCTATCCACCGCATTCAGATATCCCGTACCTATTTTGGGCGCCCATCTGCTGTAAATTGGCTTTGCCATCATCTCCAGCTTTTCACGTTCTCCTGCGTCAAGAGACCAGAACTGAACGCCTCTGGTTTTTGCGTTTTTAATTTCTCTGGCCTCTTGTTCGTTGGTAGCTTGACGAGCCTTTGCACTCTGCTCAGTAATCACATCAAGAAGGATTTGCCTCAGATCTCCAGGTAGCTTATTTAGCCAGTTGAGGTTGATGAGATGAATGTAGAGCCCCTGAGCATAATTCAGGAACGTGAAATTCTTAATGTTGTTGAACTTGCGGCTTATACTGCAGACGATCGGTGTGTGGTCAAGGCCGTCGATCACCCCTGTCTGCAATGCCTGGGGGACATCTGGCCATGGCATGACAGTGAATTTCAATCCCCAGCTTTTGTACAGCGCAATATTCACTGGAGCCTGGGCAATTCTGAAATTAACCTTCTTGGCCTCGCCGACTGTTTTTACCGGTGTGCGGCTGGCCCAACCATAGGAACCGTAGCCGGTAAAATCAGCAACCATGATCCCTTTATTTCTTAATCGGGCATCAAAGGCACCGAAGAGTTCCGGGTCGTTTCTGAAAATCTCGAGTTTTTTCGGGGTATCGAGCAGAAAAGGGAGGTTGACCAGGCCAAGCCGGTCATCAATGTTGGCCGCAGCAACAGAGGAGGAAAGCATCCCTTGCACGGCGCCCATGCGTAACTTGCTTAAGACGTCTTTCTCGCCACCAAGTTGCGCCAAGGGACGATAGTCAACATACAGCCGGCCCTTGGAGCGTTTCCACACTTCATCGCGGATATTGAAACCGACAGCGACCCCTTCGATGTCTGGATGGCCGATGCAGGAGAGAAGATAGGTGTATTGTGCGTCTGAAGGATCGAAAGAGGGTCGCCAGCGAGTCAGGATACTCGTTTTCTTCGGATCTGTTGTTGTGGGTGGAACAGACGGTGCTCTTGATGTCACCGCAGTTGTTTGCTTCTTTGACTGCTTTACGACTTCTGTTTTCGCCTGCTCCTGTGTCGCAGGTGTTTCCTCCTGCGAGCAACCCAGAGTCAAACAGAAAAATATTCCTGTTAGAATGATTGCAACCAATTTGTACAT
>JAUWTX010000134.1 GCA_030614505.1 Desulfuromonadales bacterium | reverse complement strand
GCAATCCTTGCAGGGGTCAGAGATCCTCTTTCCTTCACCATCACAGTCGGGGCAGGTGCGGGTCAGGGAAAAGAAGCCTTGCTGGAAGCGGACCTGGCCATTGCCGGCACAGGTTTTACAGGTCTCGGGGCTTGTCCCGGGTTTGGCACCGGAACCGTTGCATGTGTCACATGGCTTGTGGCGTGGAACCTGGATCTTGGTATCGAGACCGAAAGCTGCTTCCTCGAAGGAGATAGTCAGGTTGTAGCGTAAATCATCACCGCGCCGCCCACCGCCACGCCGCCCGCCGCCACCACCACCGAAGATGTCGCCGAAGATATCACCAAAGATGTCTTCGAAAGGGGCACCGCCGAAACCACCGGAAGAGAAGCCGCCACCTTGCTGGTCTACACCAGCATGACCGTACTGGTCGTACATGGCGCGTTTCTGTCTGTCTGAGAGCACCGCATATGCTTCGGAAAGTTCTTTGAAACGATCCTCGGCCTGTTTATCACCAGGATTTTTGTCCGGATGACATTTTAATGCCAGTTTACGGTAGGCTTTCTTGATTTCGGTTTCGCCGGCATTTTGGTTGACCTCAAGAACTTCGTAATAATCGCGCTTGGCCAAAATATAATCCTTCAGGTAAAAGGCTAAGGGCCAATGGTTAAAGGAAGATCACGTCTTTCCTTCCACCTTTGACCCTTTATCCTTAACCAGTTTATTCTTTTTTGTCGTCTTCTTTTTTATCGCCCTTGTCATCGTCGACTTCTTCGAATTCTGCATCGACGACATCATCTTTCTGCTCATCGCTGTCAGCGGCAGCTTCATCGCCACCTTCCGCTTCGCTCTGGGCCTGTTGGTACATGACTTCTGCCAGTTTGTGCGAGGCCGTGGCCAGGGCTTCGGTCTTGCTCTTGATCTCTTCCGGATCTTCGCCTTCCATGGCTTTCTTGAGCTCTTCGAGAGCTGTTTCAATCGCTTTTTTGGTCTCTTCATCGACCTTGTCGCCATGTTCCTTGACAGCTTTTTCGGTCGTGTAGACCAAACCGTCGGCCTGGTTGCGGGCTTCGATCATTTCGCGCTTTTTGTGGTCTTCGGTGGCGTGAAGTTCGGCATCCTTGACCATCTTCTCGATCTCCTCTTCGGAGAGTCCGGATGAGGCTGTGATGACGATTGATTGCTCTTTGCCGGTACCGAGATCCTTGGCGTTGACATTGAGGATGCCGTTGGCATCGATGTCGAAGGTGACATCAACCTGCGGCACACCGCGTGGTGCCGGTGGAATATCGGTCAGTTCGAAACGACCAATTGTCTTATTGTCGTTAGCCATATCACGTTCGCCCTGCAGGACATGCACAGATACGGCAGGCTGGTTATCGGCAGCGGTGGAGAATACCTGGCTTTTTTTGCAGGGGATGGTGGTGTTCTTGTCGATCAGTTTGGTCGTGTCACCGCCGAGGGTTTCGATCCCCAGTGAGAGCGGGGTGACGTCGAGCAGCAACACGTCCTTGACATCACCTTTGAGAACGCCGCCTTGAATCGCTGCGCCGATGGCCACGACTTCATCAGGATTGACACCTTTGTTGGGAGCTTTGCCGAATATCTCTTGTACTTTTGCCTGCACCGCCGGCATACGGGTCATGCCGCCGACCAGGATGACATCGTCGATATCGGAGGCGGAGAGACCTGCGTCCTTGATTGCCGTCTTGCAGGGACCGGTCAGCTTGTTGAGCAGTTTTCCGCAGATGCTCTCGAGCTTGGCACGAGACAGTTTGATGTTGAGGTGCTTCGGGCCGGATTGGTCGGCTGTGATAAAGGGCAGGTTTATGTCCGTCTCCATTGAGGAGGAGAGTTCACATTTGGCCTTCTCGGCTCCTTCTTTGAGACGCTGCAGTGCCATCTTGTCGTTGCGCAGATCGATACCCTGCTCTTTTTTAAACTCATCTGCCACGTAGTCGATAATTAACTGGTCGAAGTCTTCACCACCGAGGAAGGTGTCGCCGTTGGTCGACTTGACTTCAAAGACGCCGTCACCGAGTTCGAGGATGGAGATGTCGAAGGTGCCGCCGCCGAGGTCAAAAACGGCAATCTTTTCCTCGTCCTTCTTGTCGAGGCCGTAAGCCAGGGCGGCTGCGGTCGGCTCGTTGATGATGCGCAACAGGTTCAGGCCGGAGATTTTGGCGGCGTCCTTGGTGGCCTGACGCTGGGAGTCGTTGAAGTAGGCCGGTACTGTAACGACAGCATCGGTAACCGTCTCGCCCAGGTAGTCCTCAGCAGTCTGTTTCATCTTCTGCAGAATCATGGCCGAAATTTCGGGGGCACTGTACTTCTTGTCGCGCACCTCAACCCAGGCATCACCGTTATCAGCCTTGATAATTTTGAATGGGCTGATCTTGATATCCTTCTTGACTGCATCAGTATCAAACTTGCGGCCGATCAGGCGCTTGATGGCGAACAGGGTGTTCTCCGGGTTGGTTACGGCCTGACGCTTGGCCTGTTGGCCGACCAGACGTTCACCGCTCTCGGTAAAAGCCACCATCGAGGGTGTCGTGCGGGTTCCTTCAGTGTTGGCGATAACCACAGGTTCGCCACCTTCCATAACGGCGACACAGGAATTTGTCGTTCCCAGGTCGATACCAATAACTTTGCTCATGATAAGAATCCTCCTTAATAGATTCGGGTCGTCTCTCGTTGCTTATTTAGACAGATCGTTTGTTGTTTGCTGTTTTATTCTTCAGTGCTTGCCTGGTTTTCAGTAGTCGAATCGTCCGTTTCTCCGGTTGGAGCCTTGGCCACCATGACCATTGATGGGCGCAGCAGGCGTTCGTGCAGCAGGTAGCCCTTCTGGAACTCGCTGACGACCGTATTCGGCGCCTGTTCTGCTGATTCTAAATGGCCCATGGCCTGATGCAGGTTCGGATCAAAGTTTGTTCCGATGGCGTTGATCGGTTTGACACCGAAGTCTTCCAGGGCCTTGCGGAATTGGTTGATCGTCATGTTGACGCCTTCCAGCAGCCCCTGGTTGTCATCGTTGTCCTGATCGGCATGATCGACCGCGCGTTCAAGGTTGTCGAGTACCGGGATCATCTCCTTGAGCAGGCGATCATTGGCAAAGCGGAGCGCATCTTCCTTGTCGCGCTGATGGCGCTTGCGCGCATTCTCCAGGTCAGCTCGCTCGCGCAAGTAAAGGTCCCAGTTCTTGCCGGCTTCAGCATTGGCGGCTTCAATTGCATTCTGCAGTTCAGCCAGTGGGCCGGTTCTTTCTGTCGCGACCTCTTCCGTCTCCTCGGCAGTCATCTTTTCCGAGGTTTCTGTGACGATTTCCAGCTCAGGGGCCTGCTGCTTCTTACGTTTCCTTGCCAAGGCTTTTTATCTCCTAATCGTTGTCTGTATCCAGCAAGCGACTGATCAGGGTCGCTGTGTAATCGACAATTGGAATGATGGTTGAATAGGGCATACGGTTCGGACCGATAACACCGAGAGTGCCAAGGGTGCCACGTTTGCCGGAATAAGCTGCGGTGATCAGGCTGCAGTCGGCTAGTTCGCTATATTTCGTCTCGCTGCCGATGATGACCTGAACCCCTTCGGTGTCAAGTCCGCGGTCGAGCAGGTCGATCAGGATGTTTTTTTGCTCGAATGTCTGAACGATGCGTTTCATGCACTTCAGGTTAGAGAATTCCGGCTGCTCAAGAAAATAACTGGTTCCCTCGATGATGATATCACCTGTGGTTTCATCAACCAGGGCGGCGGTGGATAGCGCAAAGGTTCGCCGCAACAGATGGTCGTACAGGGCCTTCTCGTTAGCCATCTCAGCGACAATCCGGGCCCGGACCTCCTGAATGCTGAGGCCGGTCATGGTGTGGTTCAGATAGTTGGTGATCTGTTCCAGGTCGCGAGGTGTTAACTCCTCGTCGATTTCGACCAGTTTGTTCTGCACCAGGCCGGACTGGGTGACAAAAACAGCCAGGATCTGCCGTGGCGAGAGTCTGACGAACTCAATATGTCGAAAGATGGTCACTTTAAGACGTGGCACCATGACCAGCCCGGTGTAGTGGGAGACTGATGACAGGGTGCGACTGGCTTCGCGCAGCATGTCGGCCATCTGCAGTCCGTGCTGCTGGTATTGCAACTCGATCTGGTCCTTCTGCCGACTGTTCAGGTCGTTGACTTGCAGCAGGGTGTCGACGTAGAAGCGGTAGCCTTTTTCAGTAGGGATGCGCCCCGCCGAAGTATGGGGAGAAGCCAGGTATCCGAGCTCTTCCAATTCGGCCATGACGTTACGCACAGATGCCGGTGACAGCTTGATGTCATGGTTCCGGGCAAGTGCCTTGGACCCGACCGGTTGGGCGGTTGCGATATATTCCTCAATAATTGCTTCGAGGATTTTCTGACTGCGTTCAGTCAGGGTTTCAGTCATGCTGGACTCCGCGCAAAAAAATCAAGCCGGATAACCCGGCCTGCGAGACCCTTTAGCACTCCTTTGTGTTGAGTGCCAAAAGCATGGTCAACATAACAACGGCAATTGCCTTTGTCAAGGGACGCCAGGTGATTTTGTAAGGGGAAATTGTTCTTAAAGGAAGGGCAGTATCAAACGGTCAAAAAGAAGCCATCCAGCGGGTGTAAAAGACCAACGGCCATTGTCATTAACCAGCCACGGGAAACTGCCTGCAACCGCCTCAGGAAAAGTGTCTTGAAGCGTACAGCCGAAGCGTTGCTTTAGTTCGGTATCTGTGATGCCGTGCCGGGTGCGTAAAGCCAGGTAGATGGTTTCTCGCAGAGCTGACTCACGTTCAAATGTTTCAAGACATTTTGTTGGCTCCTGGTTGTTGTGCAACGCTTGCCGATAAGCGGTCATATCGGCAGGCACTTCCCAACGGCTGCCCCATTGATCGTCACAAAAAGAGTGTGCCCCGGCACCTATGCCGAGGTAGGGCCGGCGTTGCCAGTAGCCGAGGTTGTGACGACAGGTGTAACCGTCACGGGCGTAGTTGGCTATTTCGTAATGTTCATAGCCGGCGGTAGCCAGCTGATCATGAATCAGCAGAAACGCATCAGCATAGAATTCTTCGTCTGGCAGGGTCAGCTCACCAGAAATAATTCTTTGTTGTAGCGGTGTCTCCGGTTCGGCTGTCAGGCCATAACAGGAAAGATGCTCGGGGGCTAGCTCGAGATAAGCGCAGAGATCCTCTTTAAGCTCTGCAGTAGTTTGCCCCGGCAGAGCAAACATCAGGTCGAGCGAGATGTTGTCAAAGCCGACATCACGTGACCATTTGAACGCGTCGAGCCCCTCCTGGCGATCATGCAGGCGGCCTAGCAGAGTCAGTTGGTTTTCGTTGCAAGTTTGCAAGCCGAGGGAAAGCCGGTTGACGCCGGCGCTACGATAGCCGGCCAGGCTTCGTTGCGATACGGTGCCGGGATTGGCTTCAAGGGTAATCTCTACGTCTTTTGTCAGGCCGAGGTTCTGGTTGACAGCTTTCAGGATCCCGGCAATTGCTTCCGGCGCAAGCAGGGATGGTGTCCCACCGCCGAAATAAACGGTATCAACTGGCCCCGGCCACCCTTGTTCTGAGGCCCTGGCAGGGTGTTCTGTAGCCCAGACAGGGTGTTCTGTGGCCCCGGCAGAGCGTTCTGTGGCCCCGGCAGAGTGTTCTGTAGCCCAGGTCAGGTGTTGCTTGAGAAGGTCAGGGTAGTTTCGGATGGTTGCTTCACAAACTTCTTCAGAATAGAAGTCGCAATAGGAGCATTTTCGACGGCAGAAAGGGATGTGAAGATAAAGGCCGGTCATGTGCTTCTGCTCTGCGGAAGGATCTCCTGCTACCTGAGGTAAAGCAGCAGGGATGCCAGGGCGAGAAGCATGACGGCCAGCAGAACTCCGACGCCAACCGGATAGGCAGCACTGCGGCTGCGACGGTCAATCTGCTCAATCATCTCTTCCTGATGATCTGCAATGCCTGTAGCTTCAACCCAGAGCCGATAGCCGTGCTTCTGGATGTTGCCACCCGGTTCTTCGAAGAATTGAGCCAGTAGTTTTGTAAACTGCTGAACGAAGATACGATCGGCCCAGTCGTTGATGCCGTTAAAAGCCCATTGGCAGAAGCGGTAAATCTGGTGACAGCCTTTGCGGTAGATCCAGTCTGCGTCGACATTGAGCGAACGAATTTCTGCCGGGTAGATGCCGGCAAGCAGCAACAGGGTAAAGGCCAGAGCCGAGAAGACGAGCAACTGGGACTGCGCCAGTACATGACTGATCGAGTAG
>JAUWTX010000244.1 GCA_030614505.1 Desulfuromonadales bacterium | reverse complement strand
TGGCGCGGATCGGTGATCGATTGCTTTCTCGGAGTGATTTTGAGCAACTCCTGCAGCAACGGTCCAGAGGGGCCCGGCAACGATCCATAGAGACTGTTCCAACAGAGCAGAATGACCAGCTATGGAACGCTGTCTGGAAAGATGTCCTGCAACGTGAGCTGCTGCTTTCTGCTGCTGAACAGAATCAGATCATCATTCAGGATGGTGAGGTTGATGCCAAATTGGATGAACTGCGGCAGCAACACAAAGGCCTTGAGCAGATCGTTACCGAGCGTTATGGCAGCATGGCCAGCTTTCGTGAACGTCTTCGTGAAGACCTGATCATCAACCGTAATATTGAAGACCATGTCTATGCTGAAATTAACGATCCCCGGGAGCGACAGGCGAAGTTTCAGGGATGGTATGCAGAATTACAGAAAAATACCGAAGTTATCATCTTCGATCCTCGGCTCAAGTCACTCGGTCAGGGTGGTAGTTGCTGTGTCGGTCAGGGCGGTGGTTGTGGCAGTAGTAATAGCTGAATTAATCAAGAAAAGGAGTAACAGAAATGTCTGAGCGTGAAACCAAGCGAGAACAATTTAGCAAGAAAGACTCTTCCGGTAAAAAAATGTTTGCCCCGATCATCGTACTGGTACTGGCTGTTGTCGCGGTTGGTGGCTGGTTCCTTTTTGGGCAACAATCTCTCGGTGGTCCTGAAATAGTTCAGGCCGGTCAGGACGGCACGATCCGCTTCGCCTCGGCAGATTTTGCCGACGGCAAAGCCAGGTTCTACCGTTTCGAAGGGCGTTCTGGTTCGATTGATTTCTTTGCCGTGCGCAGCCAGGATGGTGTCATCCGCGCTGCATTCGATACCTGCGACGTCTGTTACCGCGAGCGCAAAGGCTATCGCCAGGAAGGCAACGACATGGTCTGCAATAACTGCGACCAACATTTTCGTACGGACTTGGTGAACGTCGTCAAAGGTGGCTGCAATCCGGCACCGCTGAGACGTCAGCAGGTCGGTGAAACAGTTGTCATTGCTGTGAACGATATCGAGCGTGGCGCCGGTTACTTTAAGACTGCAGTCAATTAGGGATAATTATTGTGAGACTGGAGCATATTGTTTTACATAATCTCAGACGTCGTAAGGGGCGGGCGATCTTTCTCGTTGTCGGACTGTTGATCGGTGTCGCTACGGTGGTCACTCTGTTGTCACTGACCGATGCTCTTGGTCAGCTAGCCCAGCAGGAGATTGAGAATTTTGGGGCCAATATTATCATCACCCCCCATAGCGATCAGCTTGCCTTGAGCTACGGCGGTATCCAGCTTGGTGGCGTCAGCCTGGTTGCCAGGGAGATCAAGCAGAGCAGCCTTGCCAACATTGACGCAATCCCTAATCGGCGCAACGTTGCCACAATTGCGCCCAAAGTGCTCGGTGCGGTTGATGTCGATGGTCAACGGGTCATGATGATGGGTGTCGATCCCTCTGCGGAATTCAAAATAAAACGCTGGTGGTCAATTGCCGGTCGTCCTGTACAACAGGGACGCGAGTTGGTTGTCGGTGATGAAATTGCACGTCGTTTCAATCTGGACATGGGTGACACTCTGGAAATTGAGAGCCAGGAATACACCGTGGTTGGACTGTTGGCCAAAACCGGCTCTCAGGATGATCAGCTTATGATTGCTCCTTTACCGGTTGCCCAGGCGGTCCTCGGCAAGCAAGGCATGGTCAGTATGGTTGAAATTGCCGCGCTCTGCCATGACTGCCCAGTTGACGATATGGTCAGCCAGTTACAGCAGGTTCTTCCCGGTGTTGATGTGCAGGCCGTCCAGCAGGTGGTGAAGACCCGGATGCATGCACTCGGACAGTTCCGATTGTTTGCCTGGGGGGTCGCTGTGACCGTTGTCATTATCGGTGCCTTGCTGGTTTTTGTAACCATGATGGGCGCGATCAGTGAGAGAACCCGTGAAATAGGAATTTTCCGGGCCATCGGTTATCGCCGTCGGCATGTCTTGCATATGGTTTTGATGGAGGCGGCGGTGGTCAGTGCTCTGGCTGGTGTGCTGGGATATCTGACCGGAGTGGCTGCGACTCTGGCAGCGCTGCCCTTGCTCGATGGTGGCAAGGCTGCCTGGCAATGGAACCCAACCCGTGCCGTTGCTGCTGTCATCGCGGCGGTGTGTGTCGGCCTGATTGCTTCATTGCAACCTGCATTGCGTGCAAGCCGCCTTGAGCCGAGCGAAGCGCTCAGGGCGCTATAAGCCTGAGTCAGTAATAAGTAAACGGGATATATTTATGAGTCTGATTACTCTCGAACAAGTGACTAAACGCTATATCAACGGAGCTGATTGTGTGACTGCTCTCCAGGAGATGTCCCTCTGTGTTGATGAAGGGACTTTCCTGGGCATTATGGGTCCGTCAGGGAGCGGTAAAAGTACCCTGTTAAGTGTTCTGGGTGGCTTGACCAGCCCGACATCGGGGTCGGTCAATATTGATGGGATTGACGTCTACTGGCTCTCTGCGGAGAAGCAGGCTGATTTCCGGCGTGAATATCTTGGTTTCATTTTTCAGTCTCACAACCTGATCCCTTATTTGAATGCCCTGGAAAATGTCATGTTGCCGCTGGTCGTAACGAAGTTCTCCACCGCTGAAAAACGCAAACGCGCCAATGCTATGCTGGATCGTGTTGGCATGTCGGACCGTATGCTGCACTTGCCGCAGCAGTTATCCGGTGGCGAACAGGAGCGTGTAGCACTTGCCAGGTCCCTCGTTAATAATCCACCGTTGCTGCTGGCCGATGAGCCGACCGGTAGCCTTGATTCGACAACAAGCAAGCAGGTGATGAACTTACTTTCAGAGCTGCACCAAGATGGGCAGACAGTTATCATGGTGACCCATAATCGCGAGAACCTGGAGTGGTTTGATCGCACCATCTACCTGCGTGACGGCTTGATTGAGAAAGATACTGATGTTGTGCCTGGGACTTTATCCAGAGCGATGTGAGGTGGCATGTTCCTGCTTTTTATAATCAGCCTCTCGATTATTGTCTACTACATCTGTATGGAGTTGGACCAGCCAGTTCCTCCAGAGGCGTCTCTGTCTGGGGAGTGCCCTGATTGCTCAGAAAAGGTCGAGTCAGGCTGGCTGGTATGCCCGCAGTGCCGGGTTGTTCTGCGTGAGACCTGTCCCGGATGCGGCAAGGTGCATGACAGCTGGGTGAAGTATTGCCCCTGGTGCAGGCATCTGAACGTACTGACAGCAGTATGAAAGCTGGGATGAGAGTATGAAGGTTGTGACGAGCGTATGAAGATATCATTCAGAGGACACAAATGTTCATGGTTCATTGTCTTTTGCCTGACGGCAATTCTGGCCATCGTGACGTGCAATGTCTGGTTGCTGTGTGACGGTTATTCTGTGCTCAATGACTACTTGAAAATTCCCACGATAGGCTGGATGCTTATCTTTGCTAACCTGGTCGCCGGCCTGGTCCTCTTTACTGTCAAACGAAGCAACAAAAATAATCCTGGTTGGGGCTTTTGCCGCGGCTGCCGGATAAGTCTGCGCGACACCTGGCTCTACTGCCCGAATTGTGGCGGTGAGCGCTGTCACTGAGACAGCTTTACCTATTATTTGACAAATATCTCCCCCCTCTTTCTACCCGCCGTTGGTAATTGCCGGGTAAGAGTTGCATCGCAGCCTAATTCCTTTACAATTTATCCAGACCGAACTTGCATTTTCTTGCTGCTGACAGTTTACCCTGTAATTTCTGCCAGGCTGCCATGATGCAAAACGATACGGATCAAAGGACAAGACAAATCCTCTCTTCTTCACCTGCGATTATCTATACATGCAGGGCTAC
>JAUWTX010000043.1 GCA_030614505.1 Desulfuromonadales bacterium | reverse complement strand
GTGCAACTTCCCTGATCCTGTCCAAAAAGAACTGCCAATCACTCTGCCTGCTGTTACCAGTGCTCTCTAGAGTCTGCTTGGCATAGGTTATCCGCTTTGAGGCGTTCTTAAAACGGCCTCGGTTTGTGATTTTGAATGAGTCAGCTGGTTGGCGTTCCTCTTCGCTGGCGCAGTTACATTTACAATAAATCTCAAAGGTCAAAATCTGATCTCTTTGCTCAATTGCCTGAATCCCGGCCCTGGCGAATAATTCTGGCAGGAGGTTATTCAAGTACTGTAGACCCTTCATGGCATTGTTGAAAAAAAAATCACAGGGGTGGAAGAGGTCTCTGTACTCCTTGACGGCCCTCCGAATGATTCTATCCTCCCAAAGTAAATCTTTGGGCAACTTTAACGCTGTCTTGCGTCCCTTAGCTTTGGAATACTCGCTATCGTCGAACAGTTCAGGAGCGTGGTGCTCGATATCTTCGAGAAGTTCGGTAGTATGGTGACCGATATCTTCAAAAAGTTTGGGGTTAGCCTTTTCCATTGCCACTAAAAACTGTTTCGCCCGGTACTTCTCTTTAGGATTGCCTACCGTCAAAATGATTCGCTCCAAGATTATCCTTTGGCGTAACCTGTGTTCCCAGACGAACTCACGGGCAGTCAATTTTTCAGAGGGTTTTGACATCGATCCACTCCAGCTTACATATTAGATAAATGCTGTTGTATTCATATATAAGAACTACACATCTCCCCCTATTACAATAACAAGTAAAGCCACCCGCAGTTGTGCAGATGGCTTGTGGTCATTCAATATACCCTCTAAATTCCTATAAACCAAGCCCCATGTGACAACTATGCTGACACATGGGGGCCTGTTCCAAATCTAGCTAAACTTAAGACACCGAAAATCTCCCTGCAATGTGAAACACCCAGAAGCATAACTTTGCGAATTGGTATTCACCGTATGCTAGCAAATCAACAAAGAACGAGAGCTTTTTACCCTACCTCGTTATAAACTCTGGCCCTGAATTCCACCTGCAACTCATCGGCAACCTTACGACACGCATTGATATCTATCCCCGGAAGAGTCACCGCCGTGGCTGTAACCGTGGGGATATGCTGCCTGGCTTCGCGAAGGAAATCCTTCAAGGCTTCATAGCCCTGCTCACCGAAATCAGAACGACATATTTTCTGGTAAGTTGCTGCATCGGGTGCATTAAGTGAAACGCTGATCGAGTCAACCAGTCCTGCCAGTTCCGGCAGGATATTACGCCCGTGAACCAGGCTGGCCTGACCGTCGGTGTTAATGCGCACTGTGATGTTCTTTTGCTTCAGGTAGCTTGCAACCTCTTTGACAAGATCGAGGCGCAATAAAGGCTCGCCATAGCCACAAAAAACAACTTCGTCATAGCCGGACGGGTCACCGATAGCAGTCATCACGTCATTAACCGTTGGTTCCCGTTCCAGACAGAGTTGGTGCCCTTTTACCGTGAAATCCTTGAATTTTGCGCAGAAGGTGCAGCTATTGGTACAGCGGTTGGTTATGTTGAGATAAAGGCTGTTGCGGATCACGTAGGCGATACGCGTACTCTGATCAATTTCACCGATGCCGAACAGACGCCAGGCATTAAGGCTGGTTATGCGGGCAACGTCTTCTAGAGTCAAACCCTTGACCTCGGCAAGCTTTTCGGCCGTTGCTCGAACGTAGGCTGGTTCACAGCGTTTGCCGCGCCAATTCTGCGGGGAGAGGTATGGGCAGTCGGTTTCTACCAACATAACGTCGATTGGCAGGGTCTGGGCGATTTTACGTAACGCATCGTTCTTCGGATAGGTCAAGGGTCCCGCAAATGATATGTAGAAGCCCATCTCCACACATTTGCGGGCCATGGCCAGGTCACCGGAAAAACAATGCAGTACACCGCCTATTTCGGCGGCATTCTCTTCCTGCATTATCTGGATAACTTCATCATGCGCATCACGATCATGAATGATCAATGGTTTGTCGGAGTCTTTGGCTAACTGGATGTGTCTGCGGAAGGAGTCCCTCTGTTGATCCCGAGGTGAATGGTCCCGGTAAAAGTCGAGCCCGGTTTCACCGACGGCAACAATCTTGTCCACCGACTCGATCATGCGCGCGAGCTCAGCAATAACGTCATCATTCACAGTGCTGGCATCGTGCGGATGTATACCGACCGCTGCATAGATGTTGGGGTAACGCAGGGCAAGGTCAATGCTGGCGCGTGAGCTCTCCAGGTCGCAACCGACTGTCAGGATATGGCCTACACCGTTGTCACGAGCTCGTTCGATGACTGCATCGAGATCGGTCTTGTAGGGTTTTGAGTCTAGATGGGCGTGGGAATCGACGAGCAGGGACTGTAAGTTTTTCATGAAAAATTTCCGTAGCGCGGGACTAAAAACAAGGGACGCGGAACGCGGAACGAGGGACGAGAAAATCAACTTCAAGGTCTTCGCGTTCCGCGTCCCTCATCCCGCGTTCCGGTTTTAAGTTTCTATCCTCGGAAAAAGAGGAGCTGCCTTTTCAACCATAGTCCCCGGTTGCAGTAACCCCCATGTGTCATGCTTGTCCAGTTGCTGGTCTTTCGGGTCAATGCCGAGAATCGTGCAGATCTTGGCGCCGGTTTCAGGCATAAAGGGGGTGACAAGCAGGCTGATCAGGCGAATTGCCTCGAGCAGGTTGTACATGACAGTACCGAGCCGTTCACGCTGATTATCATCTTTGGCGAGAGTCCAGGGGGCAGAGTCGTCAATATACTTGTTGGCGGCACGAACCAGTTCCCAGATTGATTGCAGGGCTTTATTGAAAGCAAGAGCTTCCATCTGTTCATCGACAACACCAATCTGCCGGATGAATTTATCCTGTAGGACTTTGTCGATATCCGTTGCTTCGCCGGGAGTTGTCAGTTCACCTTTAAAGTATTTGCTGAGCATTGCCGTGGAGCGACTGACCAGGTTGCCGAGGTCGTTGGCCAGATCGGAATTAATGCGATGTACCAAAGCGCTGTGGGAGAAGTCGCCATCGAGACCGAAGGGGACTTCGCGTAACAGGAAGTAGCGGATGGCATCAACGCCGTACTTGTCGATAAGCATGTTTGGTTCGACCACATTGGCCAGACTCTTGCTCATCTTCTGACCTTCGACAGTCCACCAGCCATGGGCAAAGACTTTCTTTGGCAGAGGGATGCCGGCTGCTAATAGGAAGGTCGGCCAGTAGACGGTGTGGAAACGCAGGATATCCTTACCGATAACATGGACATCGCATGGCCAGAACTTGTTGAAATTGCCGTCACTGTCATTCGGGTAGCCAAGAGTGCTGATATAGTTTGTCAGAGCATCAAACCAGACGTAAATAACGTGTTTTTCGTTGTCCGGGACTGGAATTCCCCAAGAGAAGGTCGTGCGCGAAATAGAGAGATCGCGTAATCCTTCACGAAGAAAGCTGAGAATCTCGTTGCGCCGGGTTTTAGGCTGGATGAAATCGGGGTTGGCTTCGATGTGCGCCAGCATCTGCTCCTGGTATTTGCTCATACGGAAAAAATAAGACTCTTCCTTGAGCTTATCAGTCGGTCTTCCGCAGTCGGGGCAGTTGCCATCGAGCAAGTTGGTCTCGGTCCAGAAAGTTTCGCAGGGAGTACAATACCAGTCTTCATATTCACCAAGGTAGATATCTCCCTTGGCTTCTATGGTGCGAAACATCTTCTGAACAGCCTGTTTATGGCGCTCTTGGGAGGTGCGGATAAAATCAGTGTTTGAGATGTTCAGTTTTTCCCAGAGAGCCTGAAAACGCTTGACGACGCGGTCAGCCAGTTCCAATGGGGTCTCACCCTTGGCATGGGCTGCTTTTTCTACTTTTTGGCCATGTTCATCGGTGCCGGTCGCAAAGAAGACTTCATAACCACGTGCACGTTTGTAGCGAGCCATCACATCGCAAGCCAGGGTTGTGTAGGCGTGACCGATATGGGGAACGTCATTGACGTAATAAATCGGGGTTGTCAGGTAAAAACGTTTATCATCCGACATGACTATTCTCCCTGCTTGTTAGAACCAGGATTGCTTGGGCCGGGTTTGGGTCCACTACGAGGTCTGCGTCTGCCACGCCTACGGCGCTTGCTTGGACTTTTGCCCTCGGGGGATTCTTTCTTTGTTTGTTTGTTTTGCTGCTCTTTCGGTTTTGCTGATTCATCGGTCGCTTTTTCTGTCCGACCCTGTCCCTGTCCTTGGCCCTGTCCTTGGCCTTGCTTTTGACCAGTCTGCCCTCTTGAGGGTTGTTTTCTGCGTGATTGCTGTCCTTGCGGTTTTCTATTGTTTAAACGGTTGGAAAGGGCTTCTCCAGACGATTTTTCCGGTGTCGTTGGTTGGTTGGCCTGACCGGTGCGTAGTTCTTCCATAGTAACGCAGCAACAGTTTCCTTGACCGTCACGCAAAGTCACCTGTTGACGCAGGATGTCAAGTGATGTGACGTTACACTCGCTGTCCTGCCACATGATTTTTTTGCCGCACTTCGGCATGCCTTTTTTTAATTCTTTGTAAGTTTCGAATTCATAACCGAGACAACAAAGCAGGCGCCCACACTGTCCGGAAATCTTGGAGGGGTTGAGGGCCAAGCCCTGTTCTTTGGCCATTTTTACGGAAACCGGATTGAACTTTGTGAGAAAACTGCAGCAACAGAGTTCGCGGCCGCAGATACCCAGGCCGCCAACCTGTTTTGCTTCATCGCGCACACCAATCTGACGCATTTCTATTCGAGTGTGGAAATGGTGGGCCAGATCCTTGACCAGTTCGCGGAAGTCGATGCGTCCGTCAGCAGTGAAGAAGAAAATAATTTTAGAACCGTCAAAAGCGTATTCGGCACGAACCAACTTCATCTCCAGTTGGCGGGAACGAATACGTCCGACACAAAATTTGTGAGCATCTTTCTCTCTGGCAGAATTGGTTTCCGCCAGGGCCAGGTCTTCTTCAGTGGCGATACGTTGGATATTTTTCAGCCCTTCCGGTGCATCACTGTCCTGCACTTCACGCGGCGGGATAACCACTATAGCCATGGCGCGGCCACGATCGGTTTCAACGATGACCTTGTCACCGGGCTTGAGTTCCAGGGAGAGGGCGTTGAAGTCGTATTGACGACCGGCCTGTTGAAATTTAAGCGGAACGATACGTATCATGAGCTCACTATATAGGCTGCTGGTGCGTGATTAACATCAAATTCATGCCACCAGTTTGAGGAGGAGAACTTCCATGGCCAGTTGACGATTTACGTTGCGATCCAACTGGCGACGAATTTCGATCAACGCTTCCAGTTTGACAAGAATTGAAGCGACATTTTCGCGGGCTGAGATTCTGTGAACCTTTTCTTTGAGATCAAGGTTGACCAGCTTTTCGTCACTTCGTCCCTGCAGGGTCATCAGGACGTCCCGGTAGAAAGCCTGGAAAATCTCCAGGATATCGGGAAGAACGGTCTTGTCGGCAGCCAATTTCTCAGCAAAATCCAGAATGGGCAAGATACTGCCTGAGGATAGCCCCGTCAAGGTTTTTAGCAGTTCTCGGCGCTGTTCTAGGTAAAGTTCACGGTCCTTGCCGAAGGCTTTTTTAAAACTGCCCTCCGAAAGGGCGGCAAGAATGTGAGATTCTGTCGATTCGATGCCAAGTTGCTTTTCCAGCTCTGCTTGAATCCGGCTGTTCGGGTGCCGGGTAAAGGGCATGGATTGGCAGCGGGAGCGTATCGTTTCGAGAAGACGATTTGGTTGAGCACTCAAAAGTATCAGCAGGGTGTCTCCGCGAGGTTCTTCAAGGGTTTTGAGCAGGGCGTTTGCTGCGCCGACTGTCATGGTGTCAGCCTGCTCAATCATGCAGATTTTGCGAGGAGATTCCAGCGGCTTGAGGTTCAGGTCTCGTTGAAAAGCCCGAATCTGCTCGATTTTAATTGAATTGCCGTCTGGTTCAAGAATGTGCAGGTCCGGATGGTTCTGATGGTCAATTTTACGGCAAGCCTGGCAATGACCGCAACCACGCTGTTCGAGACAGACGATGGCACGTGCCAGCGCCAGCGCCATAAGTCGTTTGCCGATACCATCGGGACCAGAAAAAAGATAGGCGTGCGCAATCCGGCCATTCGCCAATGCCCTGCGCAGGATGTCTTTTTGACGATCATGGCCGAGAATCTGGTCAAAAGTCATGTCGGTCTCCTAAGTGTCAATAACAAGCTCATTATTCTTGCTTCTGCTGGCAAGAAAACCGTCAACAGCAGAAGCTATACGTTCTGCCACAATGTCCTCGCTACCAAGTGCATCGATAATATGGAACCTCTCTTCTTGTGCCGCCAGATTGAGATACCCTTGGCGGATGCGTTGATGAAAGCTGAGGGCTTCCAGTTCAAAGCGTCCTTCTGATTCCAGGTTGCCAAAGCGGTTGCGTGCTCTTGCCCGCTGCAAACCTTCTTCAGCGGGATAATCAAGAAGCAGGGTCATGTCAGGAGACAGACCGTCGGCAGCAAAACTGTTGATAGCGTTGAGTTGGGTCATATCAAGGCCACGTCCGACACCCTGATAAACAGTGGTCGCGTCAGCGAAACGGTCGCAAATGACAATCTTCCCTTCTTTCAAAGCCGGACGTATAAATTCAACGACGTGCTGTGCCCGGGCCGCGCTGTAAAGGAGTAGTTCAGTATGCGGCGCTATTGTGTGGTTCTCCGGATCAAGGAGAAGAGTGCGGATGTTATCGGATATCGGGCAGCCGCCAGGCTCCCGGGTTGCCACTGTTGAGTAGCCCAGTGTCCGGAGATATTCCTGCAGATACAGCAACTGGGTTGTTTTGCCGCTACCCTCGATGCCTTCAAAAGTGATAAAAAATGACATAAAAATAATAGGTTGGGTAAAAAAACAAGTAAGAGTAGATAGTGTATTAAATGACTCGACATAATATAATGATTTCGTGACTTGGTGCAATTGATATATGTGAACAGGTGGTGTAGTATAACTGACTTTTATGTGGCAATTTTATACCTTGTTCAGGTGAGAGATTTGACACGGATAAAATCCGGACAATATGCACAATTCATGAAATCAACTGTCGGTACAGAAAATGAAAATTGGCAAAGGCTGGAAGAGGCTTTGGGCTACTCCTTTCAGAAGCGTGCTCTGCTTATTAAAGCGATGACACATAGATCTTATGCCAATGAGTATCATTCTGAGGGCCTGCCGGATAATGAACGGCTGGAATTCCTTGGCGATGCGGTACTCGACCTGGTTGTCAGCCAATACCTGATGGAAGCCATGCCAAGCGTTCGTGAGGGTGAACTGACACGTATCAGGGCGGAGGTTGTCTCTTTGCCGAGTCTGGCACGCTTGGCCTGGTCGCTTGATATTGGCTCTGACCTGCTGCTTGGCAAGGGAGAAGAGCGCAGTGGTGGCCGCAATAAATCAAGTTTGTTAGCGGACACCCTGGAAGCTCTGTTTGGTGCTATCTTTACAGATGGTGGCTTTGAGGCAGCCCAAAAGGTTATTCTCCCTCTGTTTGTGCCTTTGTTACAGCAGGCTTCGACAGACGAGAGCCAGGATTTCAAAAGCCGCTTACAGGAGCTTTTGCAGTCGACACAACGTGAATTACCGGTCTATGAACTGGTAGAGGCAGCAGGGCCGGCTCATGAACGCATTTATCATGTCGATGTGTTGATTAACAATCGCACCCATGGCTCAGGTCAGGGTCGCACTAAAAAGAGTGCCGAGCAGGCAGCCGCGCAAGCGGCTTTAACCCAGATGGATAACAGTTCGTGAGAATTTACCCGATCTTCATCCCTCATGCAGGATGTCCGCATCGTTGTCTCTTCTGTGCCCAGGATCGGTCTGCGGGTCAATCCGTTTTCCCTGATGTGACTGTTTCTCCTGATGTGACTGTTGTTCCTGATGTAAAAACGGTTGATAGCTGGCTTGATAATGCCTTGCCTCTTCAAAGTGCCATGTCTCTCCAAAGTGACAGCGAAATTGCCTTTTACGGCGGCACCTTTTCACAGCTGCCGTTAACGCAACAGACGCATTATCTGAAAACAGCAGGTCGCTTTGTTGCTTGCGGACGGGTTTCAGGTATCCGGATCTCAACTCGGCCGGATGCCCTCGATGATAAATGCCTTGTCCGATTAAAGGCCCGCGGTGTAACGACCATTGAAATTGGTTGTCAGAGTTTCGACAATTCTGTTCTGGAGGCGTCTGGACGTGGTCACACTGCTTCAGACAATGTTTCTGCAATTCAACGTTGTCTGAAGGCCGGGTTTCAAGTGGGCGCCCAGTTGATGCCCGGACTGCCAGGTGGCAATGCTGAAGAAGCCTTGATGTCGTTGCGGCAGGCGTTGGAACTCAAACCATCTTTCGTGAGGATATATCCGACCGTTGTGATTGATGGCACAGGACTGGCTGATCTCTGGGGATCTGGAGACTACGCCCCTTGGACTTTGGACGAAGCTGTTGATATTTGTGCCGACATGTTGCATCTCTGTCGTCGAGTTAATATCCCGGTCGTCCGTCTGGGTCTGCATGGTGATCCTAAATTGGAAGAAAACCTTCTGGCCGGGCCATATCACCCTGCTTTTGGTCAACTTGTCCGCTCGCGGCTCTGGCGGCGAGCACTGCTGCATGCCAGCTCATACAGTGACCAATCCGGCCCAAGCAGTGATCAACCCGGCCTAAACAGTGATCAACCCAGTGTTAATAACATCAGAGTCAACACCGGAGATCTGAGTGATGTTCTTGGCCATCGCGGCGAGAACCGTGAATGGTTCAAAACGACCAGGCCTGAACTGTGTGTGATGGCTGATAGCGCTGTTGAGCGTGGTTTTTTACGGATATCTGGCCGAGACTTGCCCTTAATCGATCTGTCTGTTCGAGGAGATCTGCATGGCTGAGAAGAAAAAATTCCGTTCGGGATTTGTTGCAATTATTGGACGGCCGAATGTAGGTAAATCAACTCTGTTAAACCGGATTGTCGGTCAGAAGATTGCGATCACCACGCCAAAACCCCAGACGACCCGTAACCGTATTCTGGGGATCCAGAACCTGGACAATGCCCAGGTGTTGTATGTTGATACACCAGGAATTCACGAAGCGCGATCCCCTTTGAATCGTTACATGGTGGACCAGGCTCGTTCAGCTTGTCTTGACGTTGATGTGATCCTCTGGCTGGTTGAGGCTGATCGTTCTGTCGATAGAGATCCGATGATCCCCCGACTGCTTGAAAAGAGCAAACGTCCAATTCTGCTGGTCATCAACAAGATAGATACGATCCCCAAGGATCGATTGCTACCGTTGATTGATGCCTATTGCAAAATATGTCCTTTTGCTTCGATTGTGCCGATTTCGGCTTTGAAGGGTGATGGCGTTGACGAATTGATGGCTGAAATACCCGATCTGCTTCCTGAAGGTCCACGTTACTATCCCGAGGATCAACTGACAGATGTCCCGGAACGTTTTATCGTTGCCGAAATGATCCGTGAACAGATTATGATGCGCACCAAGGATGAGGTCCCCTATGGTGTCGCTATCGTGGTGGAGAGATTTCAGGAAAACCCTGCACGCAACATGGTTGGTATTGGTGCCGTGATCAATGTTGAGCGCGATTCGCAAAAGGGCATCCTGGTCGGCAAGGGCGGGACGATGATCCGCCATATCGGTCAGGCTGCCCGCAAAGAGATTGAGCGTATGTTGGGCGTCAAAGTGCATCTCGAACTCTTCGTCCGGGTACAGAAGAACTGGACAAGTTCCGGGCGTATGATGAAGGAGTTTGGTTATGAATAGCTCTTCTCAAGCAACCCGTATTGTTGTCACTGGTGGGGCTGGATATATCGGCAGTCATGTTGTTCTGGCTCTGGGTGAGGCCGGTTACGATGTGTTGACTTATGATAATTTGTCGACCGGTAATCGGGACGCAATACTCTCCGGTGAATTGGTAGTTGGAGACCTTGCTGACAAGGATCTGCTGGTAAAGACCCTGACAGAGTTCAAACCGGCTGCGGTGATGCATTTTGCCGCTTCGATCGAGGTCGGTGAAAGTGTCGTCGATCCACTCAAGTATTATCGCAATAATTCTGTCAATGCATTGAACCTTTTGGAAGCACTTCGCGTTACCGGAACAGGACAGATGATTTTCTCTTCGACTGCAGCGGTCTACGGTAACCCGGCGCAGTTGCCGGTCACCGAAAACACACCATTGCAGCCGATTAACCCCTATGGTGCATCCAAGATGATGACCGAGCGTTTCCTGGACGATCTTGCCCAGGCAAATGCTGACTTTCGCTATGTCGCCCTGCGTTACTTCAATGTGGCCGGTGCGGATCCCGAGACCCGCCTTGGTCAGGATTATGCCAACCCGACTCATTTGATTACCCGGGCACTGAAGACGGCGCTGGGAGTTTTCTCCAGGTTGCAGGTCTTCGGCACCGATTATCCAACGCAGGATGGTACCTGTATTCGTGATTACATTCATGTTGCTGATCTGGCCCAGGCGCATCTGGATGCTTTACGCTATCTTTCCACCGGCGCCCAATCTGCCGTTTTTAACTGTGGTTATGGTCATGGTTTTTCCGTTCGGGATGTCGTTGCCATGGCCAAAGAGGTGACCGGTATTGACTTCCCTGTCGTGGAGACAGGTCGCCGTGAAGGTGATCCGGCTGAACTGGTTGCCGGTTGTGAGAAAATCCACAGGGAACTCGGTTGGCAACCACGCTTTGATGACCTGAAAGTCATCTTGCGTACGGCCTGGGATTGGGAGAAGAAGCTCGTGGCGCGTGGCGGGTAGCGTGTGGCGAGGAAACCTTGTTAAAAATCCTGATTGATGAAGGATTGAGCCTTTGACTTTTATCTTTTTCGCGCCACGCGCCACGCGCCACGCGCTACGCGCCACGCGCTACGCGCCGCGGAG
>JAUWTX010000240.1 GCA_030614505.1 Desulfuromonadales bacterium | reverse complement strand
CCAGATCTGGGCCGAAGGTATCCCGGATGTTGGCGGTACAGTTTTCTTTACTCTCTGCAAATCCTGACTAAACTTCCTGTAAATTCTGACTGAACCTAGAAACAGCAGTTGAATCATGCAAGACTGCACAATCTCTTATCCACCATAAACTCACTGATTCAGGTAATAGTCACGGAGGAATACATGTCTCAATCGAAACCTGTCAAAACAGAGCACTCCTGCTCAAGTTGCAGTACAATCTGGCAAAAAAAGGGCACAACCAATTGCTGGAGTGACCCTGACAGCAAACCTGCCGAACCATCCTATTGCCCCTCAAAACCTCATGCAGAGATAATCAACGACTCCTTCCAGCAATATCTGGGAAACGATTCTGAAGCCCGCCTGGCCCGGGTCGCCGCCAAGGTTGAGGGGCTCTGTTATCAGCCAATACCCGGCTCCGATGCAGTCAACGCCCGGTGGACCCGGGTTGAAGACATGATTGCCCTGGCCCAACTGATGGGGTTCAAAAAGATCGGCATTGCCACCTGCATCGGCCTGCTCGATGAGTGTGATCGTTTGAGTGATATCCTGCGCGCCCAGGGGATGGAGCCTTTTTCAGCCTGTTGCAAGGCAGGCAGCGTCGATAAACTTGCACTCAACCTGAAAGAGGAAGACAAGGTGCGCCCGGGGACTTTCGAACCAGCGTGCAATCCAATCGCCCAAGCTCGTATTCTCAATGCTGAAGAGATGGAGATGAATATCATCATGGGGCTGTGCGTTGGCCACGACATGTTGTTCAGCAAGTACTCGGAGGCACCGGTCACCACCTTGGTGGTCAAGGACCGTGTAACCGGCCACAACCCGGCTGCGGTCCTGTATGGGCAGAACTTTTACTACAAACGTCTACAGAAACAACCCGTCTTGAGTAACGAAGAAGTTGCCAGGCACCAAACCGATATTAATGAACAAGCAGAATCCTGAACAAGAAATGGCTTACAAAAGAACACGGGGGTCAGAATTCAATTCTGACCCCCGCTTTTGGTTTAGGACACTAGTACCCTGTAACCGATAAAATGTCGTAAAATTGCGATGTGATTTGGTACACCAAGAAGCCGCAACGCAGTTGGCGCGGCAAATAACAAGCGAGATGCGATAGTTTATCGGTTACAGGGTACTAACACCTTTAAATTAGCTCAGTCCCTCCCCTTGAAATAGACGAGAACTTTCTGAACAAACTTTCTGTCTTCCGCAGTTAGCTTGACACACTGCCGGTATTTTTTAAAAAACCTCAGCCGCTGTGTACGGCTTAAGACCTGTTTGCCGACTTTGTCGAGACACGCTATGTCTTTAATGATGCGATATCCGAGAAAGGGACCGAACCAGCGCTGTCCAAGCGGACAGTCGATCAGATAGGTCTGGGGCCGGTCAGCATCCTGCGAAACCAGGATATTGCGCCATTTCAGGTCATTATGACAGAAATTGTGCTGATGGAGGGTGCGTGTGATTTTAGCAACCTGATCAATCACCTGGAGCACCCATTGCCGATTACCAAACAAATCCGGCCTGTTTCTGGCCGTCCAGGCCAAGTCATCAGTATTGTCAAGTGACTCAGTAATCAGGGCACCACGGATTGTGCGGCTCAAGATATGTTCCTCACCGAAAGCCACAACTTCGGCTGCCGGCAACCCGATGCGTTTGAACCAGAGTTGGTTGCGGGCTTCCTGTCGAATGCGGGACATGCCAAACCAACTGAGTATGCCTTTGGTGGTGTGGTATTGCTTGATGTAGTAACGCTGGTTGTCTATCTCTTTTCTGAAGATGACACTTTGGCCGTCTTTGGAAATTGGTTTTCCAGACAAGGCGAAAACTTTCTCGAATGAAGAGAACGTCTCGCCTGCAATGGTTCCTTGCCAGGTGTCGGTAACGGTCCAGGTTGTGGTTTTGATCATGAAAACTCGGCCCAATGAAAACAGGGTTTATGGATTATTTCTGGAGCCGTTAGTACGGGCGGACAAAGCGTGTAAATACACAGCCATAACTCACGGATTCAGGTTCAAGGAATCAGTACAGTCGAACCCGTGGTCTTTCTCGCTTCGAGGTCCCGGTGCGCCTGCGCAGCCTCGCAGAGTGGATAGGTCTGTCTGACTTCAATTTTCACTGCACCCGATTGGACAACTTCGAACAAGTCCTCGGCACTAGCCAGCATGTCTTCACGTTTTGCGGTGTAACCCATCAGAGTCGGTCGGGTCAAAAAGAGTGAACCTTTAGCGGCCAGCAAGCCAGGATCAAAAGGTTCAACCGGACCAGAGGCCTGGCCAAAGCTGACCAAAAGGCCCAGCGGCCGGAGACAGTCAAGAGACTTCAAAAAGGTATCCCGACCGATCGAATCATACACCACTGGCACGCCTTCACCGTCTGTTATCTCCCTGACCCGGGCCACCCAGTCTTCCTCTCGATACAGGAGAGGATAATCACAACCGTGCGCTTTGGCAAGCTCCGCTTTTTCGGGACTGCCAACCGTGCCGATCACGGTCGCACCAAGATGTTTAGCCCACTGGCAGGCAATCAGACCAACGCCACCGGCTGCCGCATGGAAAAGAATAGTATCTCCCTCTTTAATCCGAAAGGTACTCCGCAGCAGGTACTGCACGGTCATCCCCTGCAGCATCATCCCGGCAGCCTGCTGGTCACTAATGGTATCTGGCAATCTAACCAGGCGGTGGGCAGGGATCAGGCGCTCCTCGGCATAGGCTCCTGGTGGCTGCCCGGCGTAGGCGACACGATCACCTGGAGAGACATCATCAACTCCCTCACCTGTGGCAATAACAACACCCGCACCTTCCATTCCCGGAGTTGCCGGCAGATCACCCAAAGGATAGAAGCCTGTGCGGTGATAAATGTCGATAAAATTCAGACCGACCGCAGTTTGACGGAGATGAACTTCGCCCGGCCCGGGCTTGCCGATCTCGACCTCCTCCCAGCGCAGCACTTCTGGGCCTCCGGTTTCATACAAACAAATAGCTTTACTCATCATGACTCCTCCCGATTATAATCCACTCTAAAGTTAACAGCCACCTGACAATCGTCAAGCAGGTCGAGCAAACAAACAGTTTGGATGTCAGGCTAAATTAGCATATAAGAATAATCATATAAGATATTGACAAGAACATACTTTCAAGCAATAGTTCATAGTCCGTAAGTTAACCTGTTTCTCAGTTGATAAGCTGTGCACATCAAACGTGGGGAACAAACTTCGCATTTCATGCAAGGAGGAGAAGAGATGAAACAGATGAAGCATTTCATGAAACTACTCACCGGGTTCATGGTCCTTGTCGCCTTCCTGGGGCTCACTGCCTGCGGAGAGCAACAGCAGGCACCAGCACCAAAAGCTGAAGTCAAGAAAGTAGAGAAGGAAACCATTGTCTGGAAGCTGGCCATGACCTGGCCGACCAACTTCCCGATCTTCGGTGATGCGGTTGACAAAATGGCCGATATGGTCAAGGCCATGTCCAATGGCGAGATGGAAATTCGCATCGACTCCAAAAACAAGCACAAAGCTCCTTTCGGTGTCCTCGACATGGTCAAGGAAGGCCAGTACGAGATGGGCCACTCGGCTTCCTACTACTGGAAGGGTAAAGACATCAACACCCTCTTCTTCACCACTATGCCCTTCGGCATGACAGCCCCGGAACAGTACGCCTGGTTCTATTATGGCGGCGGTATGGAGCTGATGAAAAAGGTTTACGACAAGCACGGCGTCTACTCCTTCCTGGGCGGCAACACCGGCAACCAGATGGGTGGCTGGTTCCAGAAGGAGATCAACTCGTTGGATGATTTCAAAGGTCTGAAGATGCGCATCCCCGGCTTCGCCGGTGAGGTTCTCTCCAAGCTTGGTGTTGTTGTCACCAACATT
>JAUWTX010000040.1 GCA_030614505.1 Desulfuromonadales bacterium | reverse complement strand
CATTAAAAAGAGACCTCTCGATTATCGGGAGGTCTCTTTTTACATCATCTCTCGAGTCCGGGTTCCTCCCGAGGGCCGGGCCCGAGCTGTCTTGAGTTGACCATAAGTATGAAAATGCGTTAACAATCATTTATTCTGGGTTGATGGATTCTCTAAGGGGGGAGCCACACCGATGAGCACACAATTCTTCAAGACCGTTCTGGTTCTGTTCATTACCACTCTCTGGGCAACGTCAGCTTTATCGATAGAACGACTTGTCATCCCGGGTACCGGGGACAGCCAGAAGTTACTGCGCGAAGCGGCTCACCACTTCGAACAGGAGCATCCGGAAGTCACCATCGATATTCCTGAGAGCGTAGGTAGTGTCGGCGGCATCAAGCGCGTCCTCAACGGACATTCTCCCCTTGCCCGGATTGCCCGGCAGCTCGATGCCAACGAACAGGCCAGCGGACTCAGCTCTATAGTCTTCGCCTACACTCCGGTAGTCTTTGTTGCAAACCTTCCTGACAAGTGCGCCGACAATCTTTCAGATGCTGAAATTGTAGCCATCTATTCCGGGGAAATCACCTCCTGGCAGAAACTGGGTAACTGCCCGGACCACAAGATCTATGTCGCCAACCGTGAAGAGGGAGATTCGTCCCGGCTTTTGATCGAAGCCAACTTCCCCGATTTCAAAAAAATCCCAAATTTAGCCGGGGAAATCATCTACAGCACACCGGAGACACTGCACATCATAGAGGACCATCCTTACACAATCGGCTATCTGCCACTGTCGATGCTGAGAAGCTCACCACTCACCCTGTTTTCTATCAACAATCTCCATCCCACGGTGGAGAATCTTGTCACAAAGAGTTATTCACTGGCTATTCCCCTAGGCTTTGTTTGGAAAGACGAACCGACAGGAACCTATCTCCAGTTTATCGAGTTCTTGTTCAGCCCCCGAGGGCAGGAAATCATTCACACCCACAATGCCATCCCTGCTCCCAAACAGTCGGGATCTTGAACTGATGTTTTTCCTGCGCACCAAGATACTGGGCATCCAGACCCTCGCCATCACCTCAACGGTAATTATCCTTGGGGCCTTGTCCTACACACTGATGGTCGATGCCCTGCTCACAGTGCAACAGCACAACCTCGAACATCTTGCCGTCACTTCGGCGCACAACATTAACCGCAACCTGACTGATCTCCAGGACAAATTTCGCAATATATTAATCAGTCGCGGTCTACACCGTGGCAGCGATCTGCCCATGGCCAAATACCTGGCTAAACACCAGGAGCAGTTCCCCGAATTGAGTCTTCTCAACCGTGAGGGTCGTGAAGAACTGGGCATGAGCCAACATCGTATCGTCGGCCCCAATAAGCTTCGGGACTGGAGTTCTACGAATATCTTCAATCAAGCCATGTCCAGACCCAATGAGGTTGTCATTTCACCGGTTGTCGAGAATCAGGAACTCGGTACCCCGACGATTACTCTGGCTATGGCACAGGTCCAGTATTTCGGTGATGAATTTCAGGGTATGTTGATCGGCTCAACCCCGGTGAGTGAGGTCCTGGCCCAGACCGGTATGTTGGGCCACAATGATGGGGGGGGGCTGGTGGTTATCGACACCGAGCAACGTGTCCTCCATTTCTCTGCGGGCAAGGATACTCACGAACCACTGGCACAGGCGACGTCCATCGTGGAGAGCTCGTTGCTCGAGACAATCCGTTCGTCGTCTTCCGGGTTTCTTGAGAAGAGGTTTCTTGACCAGGATGCTTACATCGCCTACCTGACCGATCCACTTAGCGGATGGACTGTCCTTGCCATTCTTCCTTCTGATGTTTTCATGACGCCGCTGAACCGTTTACGCAAGATTACCGGGATAACCTGTCTGGCACTTCTGATGGGAGGGCTGTTCGTTGCCCTCGGCGTAACCAATCGTCTGACTCGCGATATTGGCCACCTCACCGAACATACGCAGAAGATTGCCGCTGGCGATCTGAACAGTCGGGTTGCCGTGACCTCTCAGGATGAGGTTGCCGTTCTGGGTGAGGCTTTCAATGAAATGACCGATCGGCTGGCACGCTCCCAGGAAGCCCGTGACCGTCTTGATACAATCCTTCAATCGATCATTGACCCGCTCCTGGTGACAGATGCCGAAGGACGGATCCGGCGATACAATGATGCGGCCATGGAAATGCTTCAATGCGACCATGACGATATCCAGGGAGCGGAAATATCCAGGATCTTCACCGAGGAACCCTGTCCTGGTTCGGACATATCTCTACTTACCCTGGCACGAGAGGCCCCGTTACAAAACCATGAAACCTGTGCACGCACCTGTACCGGTAAAGAAGTTCCCGTTCTGTTGAGCTGTTCCTATGTCAGTATGGCCACAGAACAAGAGTCGGGGCTGGTTGTTATCCTCAAGGATATTTCCATGCGAAAGCGAACCGAAGAGGCTCTGAATTTGGCTCTTGCTGCGGCAGAAGCAGCTCATGACCAGATTGACGCAATCCTTCGTTCGGTGGTCGATGGCCTGATTGTGACGGACACTAATCAGAAGATCGTCCTTATGAATAGGGCTGCCGAAAAACTTTTCGGGATCAAATTGCAACAGGTTCTCTATAAACCAGTGGAGAGTCTGATCTCCAATCAGGTGGCACTGGACCACCTGACAAAACAGCTCGACCGTCCAGATCCTGAACAGGAAACTGATTTCGAGATCAATCGAGCCGAAGATGATACTCTCCGTATTATCAAGGCACGCAGTGCTCCGGTCAAAAGCAAGGAAGGATTGACCAAGGGCTTGATCACCACTCTGCAAGATGTCACCGAAGAGCGCAACACGGAAAAGATAAAGAACGAATTTATCTCCACCGCGGCCCATGAGTTGAACACACCTCTGACAACGATCATGGGTTTCACTGAACTTCTGATCGCACCAGACAGCTACGGCGGCTTTACTGACACACAGCGCCAGGAGTTTCTGGTGGAAATCCTCGAGAAGTCCGACGTGCTGGCCAGGATCGTCAGTGATTTGCTTGATCTGAGCCGTATGGAGTCCGGTCAGGCTATGCCGTTGCAAAAAGCTCTGACAGATCTGGATGAGACGATCCACAAGGCAATTCGTCGCTACAAGGTGAGCGATAATTCGCATGAGTTTGTTCTTGAACTGGCCGAGTCTGCGGTCAGCGGGATCCTTGTTGATCAGCAACGCATCATCCAGGTGCTTGAGAATCTGATCAGCAACGCGGTCAAGTATTCCCCGTCCGGCAGTCGCATTGTAATTTCAACCAGGCGAAACGGTGATTACGCCCTGGTCAGTATCGCGGATCAGGGTGTCGGTATGACGGAGGAACAAGTCGCCAGAGTTTTCGACAAGTTCTATCGTGCCGATGCTTCCAATACCGCCATTGATGGCTTGGGGATGGGCATGAGTATTGTCCAGAACATCATCCTGGCCCATGACGGGACAATCGACATCTCAAGTGTTCCCGGAGTTGGTACGACCGTAACATTTTCTCTTCCCCTGTCATCCCCTGTATCGTTACAATAACCGAACGGGTTCTCCCGAGAATCAATCAGTTGAAATAATTGCAAACAACCGGCATGCCGGTTGTTTCTCTAACTTTGTGCAGCTAGCTGCCAGTTTATTGGTAGTTCAGCAAGCTGCTAAGGAGATTATGATGAAAATCACGAACCTGAAGGAATGCGAAAGTTTCGCTGTCAATATGGAAGGCGCCAAAGGAGCAACGCGGCAGATGCCTATCGGCAAAGCCGATGGGGCACCAAACTTCTCGATTCGTGTCTTTACCCTTGAACCAGGCGGACACACTCCTCACCATGTTCACGAAAGTGAGCATCTGAATTATATTCTCGAAGGAGACGGTGTTGTGATGGAGGATGATACGCCGAGAGTGGTCGGCAAAGGGGATTTTGTCCTTGTCATCCCGGGTGAGAAACACCAGTATCGCAACACTGGGAATGTTCCGTTGGTTTTTATGTGCATGGTTCCCGGTCAGTATGAGTAAAAGATGGCGGCAATATGAAGATCAATGTCAAATTAATTGGCCTTTTCCGAACCGGTCGCTTTAAGCAAGAGGATCGACAATATCCGAACGGCCCAAAAGTTCGGGACATCATCGATGTTCTTCAGCTGCCGCAGCAACATTTTGGTATTGTTCTGGTTAACGGAGTGCATGCTGGCACTGATACTGTTCTGAGTGAAGGAGATCACTTGGTGCTTTTACCGATTGTGGACGGTGGTTAGTTTTTTATGGGGATTGACCAAGGAGTCATTTTATGAAATTTCAGACGACAGATCCTGCAGCAAATCCTTCGGCAATATTCTACAAGTGCTGTACCGTCGATCTGCGCAACGGAGAAATGAAGTTTGCCGATGTCCCCTGTCGCAACCTTGAGGATGTGTTGGGTGGTTTCGGTCGCTCTTTTCAGGATTTGGCCAAACGCAAGATCGAGAACGCCTACTGCGACCAGAACCCGCTGATCGTCAATACCGGTCTGCTTACAGGCAGCAGTGCCATGACCGGTATGCGTACCTATTTCTCCGGTTATAGCCCGATAAAAGGCTCGAAAGTCGGGCTTCCTGCCGCCATGTGGTCGGCCGGCAGCGGCAAGTTCGGCGCCAAGTTCAAATGGACCGGGTTGGATGAGCTGGTTTTCGAGAACCGTTCGGAACAGCCGATCTATGTGGTGATCAAGGAGACTGAAACGGGACCGCAGGTCGAATTGAAGTCTGCCGAACATCTGCTCGGTCTTTCGACCCATGAAAAGATCATGGCTTTGCAAGAGAAATACGACAACGCTCACTTTGCCGCCATTGGCCGGGCTGGAGAAAACTGGCAAAACAACTACATGGGTGCCGTAGCGCTGTCGACGGAGAATCAGCTCAAATCAAAAGAGGATAAGTTCCGTTTTGCCGGTCGTGGTGGTATGGGCAGCCTGATGGGTTACAAGAACATCCTCGCCCTGGTTGCCCAGAGTAGCGACAAGATCAGTAAAGTCAGCGAGGCGGTGAAGAAGGTCAATATCAACGTCATCAAGGGGGGTGGTTCCGCCCGCATTCAACCCTTGAGCCGCGGTGGTGGTGGCGGAACATGGGCGGCCTATGAGGTGCTGCAGGAGTTCCACGCGGTGCCGGTCAACAACTTTCGTCCGCAAGGCAACGCAATTCCGGAAAAGCTGTTCCGGGAGAATGTTGAGAAAGAGTACGATATCAAGTCGGAGTCTTGCTTCCGTTGTGGAATCACCTGTCACAACAATATCTCGGAGAAGAACGCTGACGGCAGTAAGGGAGAGTTCCTGGCCAAGTTCGATTATGAACCACTCAACCTGCTCAGCACTAACATCGGCATTCACGATGCCGGTCAGGCCGCCCGTTTGATCCAACTGGGGGACAACTACGGCATGGATGCCATCTCTCTTGGCGTCACCATTTCCTATGCGCTGTCGTACAATGAAAGGCATCCGGAGGCACCGATTCTCAATGGCGCAACCTTTGGCGATTACGAAAAGATTCGCGAGCTGGTCATCCAGACCGGTGAGGGGGAACTGCCGGAGATAGGCAGGGGTTCCATGCGTCTGTCGGAAAGCCTCGATGAAACCAGCTATGCCTACCACGTCAAAGGTCTGGAAATCGCTGCCTACCAGCCGGAAACCAACCCTGGTTACGTATGGGCGATCGCCGGCGGACACATTTCGATGGGGACCTACGGATTGCTGACCCGTGAAGGAAAATCTGATCTTGAATCCTGGGTGAAAGGGATTACCGAGGATAAGTTGCATATCGTCGGTTTCGATATGATCGGCCTGTGTAAATTTTTCGATATCACCAAGGGAATCGGCACTCAGATGGTGGTCGATTGCCTGAAGAGCGAATTCGACCTGGAGGTCAGTGCCGAAGATATCCGTGCTGCTGTGCGACGGGCTTTTCTGCGTGGTCTGGCGCTGGAGCTGCGCCAGGGATACAGCAAAGCGGAATTCAGCCTGCCTGCCGAAGTGTCCGAGAACCCGAACCGGAACATCAAGCTACCTAATATTACCAGCCCAGAATTTTTTGAAAAACTGCAGAAACGGGTCTGGGAGATCTTTGAGCCGGAACTTGAAGACCAATGAATTTCATGGTGACATCATTTCAATATGCACTTGAAATGATAATTAATTTTGATGCGGAAGTGTTCCAGACGGTCTGGGTTTCCCTTTATACGTCGTTTCTGGCTATCTTGTTTGCTGCCTTGATTGGTATCCCCGTTGGCACAATCCTTGGCCTGACGCGCTTTCCGGGACGACGCTTTATCCTGACTTTGCTTAATACCTTGATGGCTTTACCGACCGTGGTCATTGGCCTTCTTCTGTTTGGGTTTTTCAGCCGTCAAGGACCGCTTGGCCCTCTGGGCCTGCTGTTTACGCCCTTGGCAATGATTGCTGGCCAGACTGTTTTGGCAACGCCCATAATTGCCAACTATACGGTTGCTTCTGTCAGTGGGGCCGATTCGCGAATCATGCAGACGGCGTTGACTCTTGGGGCCGGGTACATCCATGGCGCATGGCAGCTTCTTAAAGAGGTCAGGTTTGGGGTCATGGCGGCGATTGTCGCCGGGTTTGGCCGCGTGATTGGTGAGGTTGGTGTGGCCATGATGCTGGGCGGCAACATTCGTGGTTATACCCGGACCATGACCACGGCCATTGCGTTGGAAACAAGCAAGGGTGAATTTGCTTTCGGAATCGCACTTGGGATAGTTCTGTTGACGGTTGCCCTGTTCGTCAATGTTTTTATGTACCGGTTACAGCAGAAACAATAAAGTGAGTGTATGGACTTAAACAGATCAGAAAATTCCAGTTGTGCTCGGCACTTTCCTGAAGACAAAGCGGTTCCTGTTGACCCGCTCCTGGCGTTGCGCAACATTGAAATCAAGCGTAGCAACACCTTTACGTTGAAAATCGACGCACTTGTATTGCAGCCCGCCCGCATTTACGTCCTGACTGGCCCGAACGGCTCCGGCAAGAGTACTCTTTTGCAGTTGCTGTCAATGCTGATTGCCCCCGATCAGGGTGACGTCAGCTTTTCAGGTAATCCTGTCCGGACAGGATCGGACAGGAAGCGTCTGCGCCGTCAGATCACCCTCGTTGAACAGACGCCTTATCTCTTCCATGGTACGGTCTATGATAATCTTGCCTTCGGCTTGCGGTTACGTGATGTGCGCGGTGATTTGCAAAGAGAGCGAATCATTAAGGCTTTGAAGATTGCCAGGCTGGATGGGTTTGAAAACTGTTCTGCAAAAGCACTCTCTGGTGGTGAAGTCAGCCGGGTCGCTTTGGCGCGGGCGCTGGTTCTGCAGCCGAAAGTGTTGCTTCTCGACGAGCCTGCTGCAGGGCTCGATGCGGATATTCTGCCGATTTTCGAGGATTGTCTGAAAAAATCAGCAGAGAGTGGGACAATGATTGTTTTGTCCAGCCATGATGACGAACAGGCTCGGCGGCTTGATGCTGAATCCCTGCAACTGGATTCAGGTCGTCTGGCAAGAGGTGGTGAGGCCTCGGAAGATAATCCGGTTGCTTGTCTATGATGATGTGCCGCAATTTCTGGTTAAGTCTTCCAGAGTCAGTATGGCTTCGACATCCCGTCGTTCCGCTTTATTGATAATCACTGCGCCACCGATCAGCGTGGCCCCGGCCTGTTCGATGATTTGTTCGATCGCTTTGAAAGTGGACCCGACAGCAAAAAAATCGTCAGCAAACAGCAGACGCTCACCTTCCTGGATCACCTCGCGAGAAACATAGAGGGTGGTCGACTCCTCCTTGGTAAAAGAATAACTCGACGCAGCGAAAAACTCTGTCATGGTCAGGGGGCGCTTCTTCTTGGCGTAGATGAAGGGTACACCAAGGTGCCCAGCCAGCGACTGGGCGATCATGATGCCGCTGCTTTCCGCCGTGATGATTTTGTCGATCTCCCGGTCAGCAAAACGGCTGGCGAGTTCGGCTCCAAGTCGATCAATCAGCTGAGGATCGACCATATGGTTGAGAAAACGATCTACCTTGATGATCTGACCGTTGACAGAACCCTCTTGATTGATTCGTTCGAGAAGTTCCTTTGCAATTGAATTCATTTGCGATCCTCGCGGTCGTATGGCTGGCCGAGGTTCTCAGGCTGCTGCGAGGCACCTTTTTGCAACCGGATGGTGGAGATGACCAGCACCAGAATGGTGAAAAAGTAGGGTAGCATCTGCAGAAAGTGAACGCTGACTGTGGTGCCCATGGCCTGAAAACGCAATTGCATGGCAGTGATGCCGCCGAACAGGTAGGCACCGGCCAAGGCACGATAACTCGACCAGGATGCGAAAATGACCAGGGCCACGGCAATCCAGCCCCGGCCGGCCGTCATGTTCTCGATCCACATCGGGGTGGTGGCAAGACTTAAGTAAGCGCCGCCGATGCCGACAATTCCTGAGCCGATGGCTACTGCCAGGAAGCGGGTCAGGGTGACGGGGACACCGCAGGTGTCTGCTGCCGCCGGATTTTCACCGACGGTGCGTAGCGCCAGTCCCCAGCGCGTTCGGTAGAAGAAAAAGGCGATGGCGATTACGAGCAGGAAGCTGAAGTAGATCAACAGGTCCTGATTGAAAAAGGCTTTGCCGATCACCGGGATTTTACTTAAACCTGGAATGGCGACTCGCTTGAAACCATCAATGGTGAGGCCGACCATGCTGCGTCCGAACAGGGCAGTGATACCGATGCCGAACATGGTCAGGGCCAGGCCGCTGACAATCTGGTTGCCGCGCAGGTGCACGGTGATGAAACCATGAATACTGCCGGCAAGCAGTGCGGCAACGAAGGCGGCCAGCACACCGACCAGCAGCGAGCCACTGGCCTGGGTGCCGGCAAAGCCGGCCAGGGCGCCGACCAGCATCAGACCTTCGATGCCAAGGTTGATGATTCCGGCACGTTCGTTAATGATTGCACCCAGGGTCGCAAACAGAATCGGCGTCCCGGCTCTGACGGTTGCATCCAGCAGGATTTCAAGCATGACGCTCTCCCCGAACCAGCCGCAATCGGTTGTGGATAAAAAAGTCGGAGGCGAGCAGGAAAAACAGGATCAGGCCCTGGAAGGCATAAGCGAAGGCGACCGGCAACTGCCATGAGAGTTGCAGACTGTCGCCGCCGACCAGCAGAACCCCCATCAGGAACGAAACAATAACGACACCGAGTGCGCTGCGTTTGGCCAGCCAGGCAATGATAATTGCCGTGTAACCGTAACCAGGCGAGATGCCGTGCTGCAGGCGGTGTTGCAGGCCGGCTACTTCACTGAAGCCGGCAATCCCGGCGATGGCGCCGCTGATAAACAGCACGGCAAAAATGGCCGTACCGGTGCGCATGCCGGCGTAGCGGGCGGCTTTCGGGTTGCTGCCGATGACCTTGATTTCATAACCCCAGACAGTTCGTTCCATGAACAGGTACATGATCAGGGCGCAGAAGAGTGCCAGGAAGAAACCGCTGTGAAAGCGGGTGTCGAAAAATTCCGTCAGGCGGGCTGCGTCGCTGAATTGGGCCGTCAACGGAAAGTTGAATCCCTTGGGATCTTTCCAGGGCCCGTAAATCAGATAGTCGACGCCGAGGATAGCGATGTAATTCATCAGCAGAGTGACGATGACTTCGTTCACTTGCCAGCGGGCGCGTAATATCCCGGCGACTCCACCCCAGAGACCGCCGAACAGGAAGGCGGCCAGAAACATGCTTGTGATCATCAGGGCGTGGCTCTCGATGCCGGAGAACAGGGCCACTGCAGTAGCGCCGCAGGCTCCCATATAGATCTGGCCCTCGGCTCCGATATTCCAGATCTGCATGCGAAAGGCGAGGGAAACCCCAAGACTGGCGAAAATCAACGGTGTTGTCTTGACCAGGGTTTCCGAGAGGCCGTAAGTCGAGCCCAACGATTCCTGGAAGATTTCGATATAGGCTTGCAGCGGATTGACACCGGCTGCAAGCAGCAGAAAACCAGCCACGAACAGGGCTACTATGATCGAGATGATCGGTGCGCTGAACCGGAACAGGCGAGAAGATATCTCACGTTTTTCTGTCACCAGTTTCACGTCTGCACCTCGCCGCTCATCAGAAGGCCGATCTCTTCACGGGTGGTTGTCTGTGGGTCGACACAGCCTACCAGGCGACCGCGAAACATGACCACAATCTGATCGGAGAGTTTAAGCAATTCATCGAGATCTTCCGAAATCAGAATGGTGCTCATGCCCTGGTTGGCGCCATCGATGACGACCTTGTGTACGTATTCGGCACTGCCGATATCGAGACCGCGGGTCGGGTAAAGTGCCACCAGAACAGCGGGTTTTTCCGATAGCTCCCGGGCGATGATGACTTTCTGAATGTTGCCTCCAGACAGGTAACGGATCGGGTTGCCGTCCGGGCCGGCCTTGATAGCGAATTGGTCGATTTTGGCTGTTGCGTTTCTGCGGATGGCGGCGCGATCCTGAAAAATCCAGCGACGAAATGTGCTGGAGGTGAAATTTTTCAGGATCAAGTTGTCATCAACGGTCATATCAGGAGCAATGCCGATACTTTTGCGGTCTTCCGGAATATGGGCGATGCCGGCAATGTAGGAGCTTTTTGCGGTGCTGTTGGTGATGTCCCGGTCACCGGCAAGAATCCGTCCGCTCGATGCTTCCTTGAGACCGGTGAGAACCTCGGCCAGAGCCTTCTGGCCGTTTCCGGCCACGCCTGCGATACCGAGAATCTGTCCTCGATAGAGTTTCATATTAAAATTTTCGAGATCAGCCAGACCGCGATCGTTGCGCACCGACAGGTTCTTGATCTCCAGGGCCAGTTGCTCATATTTACAGGCGGGCTTTATCCACATGGGAATCTGGTCCTCGCCGATCATCAACGACGCCAGCCGGTTCTCGTCGTACTCTCCTCTGGACAAGGTGACCAGGCTGCTCCCCTTTTTGAGAACGGTAACCCGGTCAGAAAGCTCCATGACCTCACGCATTTTGTGGGAGATAAAGAGGATGCTTTTACCCTGATCGCGGAGTCTGGTCAGAACCTGGAACAGCCGTGCGCTCTCCTGGGGTGTCAGTACGGCCGTCGGTTCGTCGAGGATTAACAAGCGACAGTCCCGGACCAGAAGCTTGATCAACTCGATCCATTGCTGGGCACCGATCGACAGTTGCCAGACT
>JAUWTX010000161.1 GCA_030614505.1 Desulfuromonadales bacterium | reverse complement strand
CTGGCTGGCGGAATGGATTTGCTGGGCAGCAGCACACAGATTATCCCGGTGTTGACAAAGGACCCGGATCCTACCATGAAGATGACTGGACGACTGCTCGAAGAGGGGATTTTCCTGCAGGGTATTCTTCCTCCTACTGTTGCGCCAGGGCTATGTCGTCTGCGTGCGACTGTTATGGCCAGTCATGACGCGACTGACCTTGAACATGCTGCTGAAAAAGTTCTCGCTGTATATAAGGAGTTTAGCGAGTGAAGGAGGCCCGCTTTGACTTACCGGATGGACGTCAGCTGACCTGGTATGAGACCGGTCAGGGCTCTCCTCTCGTGTTGCTGCACGGTTGGTCAATGTCGGCAGCGGTGTTCAGTGAAATTGCCACGCTACTCTCTCCTGACTTTCGTCTGCTGATTCCTGATCTCCCCGGTCATGGCAGGTCTTCTCCTGCTCTGCAGAACGACCTTGCCGGGATCGCCGCTGACCTGGGGCGCTGGATTGCAGCTATTGAAAAAGTTCCTGTCGCACTGATCGGTTGGTCGCTGGGTGGCATGCTTGCTCTGGAGATAGCCCGGCAGAATAAGTTGCCGGTCGATCGTCTGGTCCTGATTGCTACCACACCACGCTTTACCATGAGCGATGACTGGTCCTTTGGGTTGCCGTCTGCCCAGGTGCGCGCTCTGGCCAGAAATCTGGAGCGACGTTTCGAGGCAACGCTTGGCGATTTTTTCTCCCTGGCCTTTGCCGGTGAAACTATTGCCAGGGAAAGGCTACGCACGATCAGAACCTTTGCCGTGAGACAGAGCCCTCTGCCTGATTATGATGCCGCCATGGGTTTGCTTAACCTGCTGGCGGTTCAGGATCAGCGCAAAGAACTCTCTGAGATTTATCAGCCTGCGCTGGTTCTGCATGGTGATTTAGATCAGATTTCACCTGTTGCTGCGGGGCGTTATTTGGCTGAAATGCTCCCGATGGGAAGTTTTGCAGGGTTTTCAGGAGTTAGTCATTGCCCTTTGTTAAGCCGGCCGCAAGAAGTTGCCGCAAAGATCCGGGAGTTTTGCTGATGGTTCCGGTCAAAGCAATTGACAGTGAACACATGCGTGACAATTTCTCAAGTCACGCTGGTAATTATGACAGCTATGCATCGGTGCAGAAACGGGTTGTTGAGCTGCTCTGCAGCAAGATGACCGGTTTTGAGACGAACTGTGGGCCGTTGTTGGACGTGGGAACCGGTACAGGTGCTCTTGCCGCGGCGATACTTTGTTCAGAACCGAAGCATCAGCTTGCTGTCATGGATATTGCTCATGGAATGACTCGGACCGCAGCGCAAAGGTTGCCTGTCGTCTCTGCCTGTGACGGTGACGCAAGGTCTCTGCCTTTCTCTGACGGCGTCTTTGCCGGTGTTGTTTCAAGCTCTGTCTACCAGTGGGTTGATTGCCTACAGGCAGCATTTGTCGAGGTCTCCAGGGTTCTCAAGCCTGGCGGCGTCTTTGCCTTTGCTCTTTTTGGCGAGAAGACGCTTCACGAATTACGTACTTCTCATTGTCAGGCCGTTGCTGAAAACAATAAAGGTCGATCTTCTCATGTACAGAGCTTCCCGACGCTCACTGAAGTGTCTGCAGCAGTCGGGGGAGCGGGTTTGTCCTGCCGTGACCTGTTTAGCACGATGGAGGTGGAATATCATGTCGATGTGCCTGACCTTTTGCGACAGCTCAAACAGATTGGCGCTGGCAATGCCGCAGAGAATCGTCCGCGAGGGTTGGCATCCCGTCGGGTCATGCAATTGATGATGAAAATGTATGAGGAAAAATACCGGTGTGACGATGGGTTGCCGGCAAGCTATGAGGTGATTGTGGCAATTACTGAAAAACCGAAGTTGTGACGCGTGCTTGTAAAGGAAACATATAAAAACAGGGGCAACCTTGGAATAATGTCGCCCCCGTTTATTGTGAGATGTTTTCAGCTTCTGTAGTTATGGCGATGCGCAACAGATGAGTCTCTATGCGCAGGCAAATCCCTCCATCAGGGATTCGACTATTTTACAGGCTTCTACCGAGGTGACCTGATAAAAGACTTCAACTCCATCACGCTTGCCTTCAATGATCCCCTTGTTTTTGAGTAAGGCAAGGTGTTGTGATACGGTCGCCTGTGGTAATTCCAAGCATTCCCATATTTTTTTGACGTTGCAGGACTGGGACATAAGGCCGGCAACAATCTTAAGCCGCACCGGATGGCCGAGAACTTTTAGGATTTCTGCTTCGCGATCGAGATTGATGGATTTGTCGAATTCAACGTCTAGCATAATTAGTCCTTTTAAAAATTGAATATATGGATATTAGTCCTTTGTTGGCAAAAATGTCAAGATATTCATGTTGTGTTCGGCTAACCCTCGACACCGGGAGACGCAGGTATTAGACTGTGAGCCTGTCGGGCATAACAAGAACATGCTGCTTTCTTGTTATGCCTGATCAAGGCCAAAAAACTCCTGGGATGTTAATAACGAATTCAGGATATTATTATCTCCAGACTCGCAGCTTCTAGCCGCCCTGATAGTCAGGGCGGCTGCTAGTTACAGATAAGGGATTATTGATGTTACTTGGCGCTATACTTGTTCTTGCTGGATTACTTCTGCTTTACTACGGTGCCGAATATCTGGTCACAGGGAGCTCGCGCCTGGCCCTTTCCTTTGGGGTGCGTCCGTTGGTGGTGGGGCTCACCGTGGTTGCTTTTGCGACCAGCATGCCGGAACTCATGGTTTCTCTTTTTGCTGCAAGCCGGGGTGCATCATCAATGGCTGCCGGCAATATTATTGGTTCTAATATTGCCAATATAGGTTTAATCCTCGGTGTTGCCGCCCTGATTACCCCGATTGTCGTTGCGCGTTCCACCCTGGCTCGCGAAATACCGATTATGGTCATTGCTTCTCTCGGAGTCTATCTCGTGGCTATGGATGGCGAGATAGCTTTCACAAATGGCCTGTGGCTTTTCTTGAGCTTACTGGTGTTTCTTGCCTACTGCTTAATGACGGCACGTAAACCTTCGATTCCGGAAGACGGTGAGGTTGAGAAAGCCATTACCGTTGCTTCTGCAGGACGCGGGCGGAATATTGTGCTGGTTCTGATTGGTATGGCCGGGCTCGGGCTTGGTGCCGAGCTGATGGTGCGGGGAGCAGTCATGGTCGCCACCCTGCTCGGGGTGTCCGAGTTGATTATCGGTCTGTCGATTGTCGCTATAGGCACCAGCCTGCCGGAGTTGGCTGCGTCGGTGATGAGCGCCTGGAAGGGGGAGATGGATATCAGTGTCGGCAATGTGATCGGTAGCAATATATTTAACGTTCTCTTTGTCCTCGGCATCTGCCCGATGATTCAACCGATCATGATTGAACAAAGAGTCCTGACCATTGATTTCCCGATTATGCTGGCTTTTTGTGCCTTGTTGATCGGTCTTCTGACCATGGTGTCGCCCAGACTTCAGTTGGATCGTAAGCGCGGCGTATTACTGCTGGGAGCTTACCTCCTCTTTCTCGCGAGCCTGTTCTATTAATCCTGAGTCTGTAGATATTAGAAAATGCAAGTGCTTGGCCTGGATGAGGAGGACTTATGAGCCGACCGGAAAGAGTTTTGGTTGTTGGACATCGTAACCCGGACACAGACTCTGTCTGTAGTGCCATTGCCTATGCCGAGCTATGTCAGAGGCAGGGCCGGGACAATGTTTTTCCTGGACGAGCCGGACATCTGAATCGACAGACCGAGTTTGTCCTCGACACTTTGGGCCAACAGCCTCCTGTTCTCCTGACCGATGTCTATCCACGCTTACGTGATACCGTTGACGGCCAACCGGCAGTTATCGACTCAGAAGCACCACTCATGCAGGCGCTTGAATTGATGCGCCAACGTGACATCCGGATGTTGCCTGTTGTTGAAGCCGACGGTCGGCCACTCGGTGCATTGATTTTGAAGCGGCTTACTGAGCACATCTTTCTGCCACGTGAAGGTCGGCCGATTCGTCAAGTGCTCTCATCACCAAACTCAATACGGACCTGTCTGCAGGCAACGGCTGTCAATCTTGTCGATGAGTCGTGTACGGAAGAACTCGACCTGTTCGTCGGAGCGATGTCTGTTGAGAGCTTTCAAAAGCTCTTGGCTGACACCGACCCACGACGCATCGTTGTTTTTGTTGGCGACCGCCGTGATGTGCAGCAGAATGCAATTAAACTAGGGGTTCGCCTACTGGTTGTGACTGGTGGGTTGCCTATTGATGAAGATCTCGTGGCGTTGGCACGTAAACGAAATGTCTCGATCTTGTGTACTTCTTTTGATACAGCAACCAGTGCTCTTCTGGCCCGGATGTCTACACCCGTGCGCCATTTGGCTGATGCCGAGATTCCCAAGGCACACCTGGACGACCGTCTCGATGGAATACGCAAGGTGCTGATGCGTAGCACTTCTCCCGGAGTCATGATCATTGATGATGAGGGAAAAGTTTGCGGTGTAGCAACAAAATCCAATTTGCTGAAGTCATCATCGCTTAAACTGGTTCTGGTAGACCACAACGAATTGTCGCAGGCTGTACCAGGTGCCGATCAAGTTGAGATTCTCGAGGTGATAGATCACCATCGCCTGGGAAACTTCCATACAGAAGAACCGATTCGTTTTATCAATCAGCCTCTCGGCAGCACTTGTTCGGTGGTTGCCACACTTTATCGTCAGGCCGGGATTGAACCTGAGCCCCAGGTTGCCTCCCTTATGCTGGCCGGACTGCTTTCCGACACGGTACTATTGAGGTCGCCTACGACAACTGATATTGATCGTGATCTGGTTGGCTGGCTTGGTAAATGCTCCAGTTTGGACCCGCTTGAGTTTGGTCGTCAGATGTTTCAGGCTGGGAGTGTCCTCGCTGCCTATCCAAGTGTAGAGGAGCTTTTGACCGCCGATTTTAAAGAATATGAAGCCGGCAGCTGTCGTTTTGGAATTGGCCAGGTCGAAGTGGTTACTTTCCAGGAGTTTGATGACAGAAAAGAGGAGATTTCCAAGGGCCTCGAAGCATTGGTCGATAAGTACAGCCTGGATTTGGCCGGCTTGTTGGTGACTGACATCGTCCAGCAGAACAGCCAGTTTGTGGTGCGAGGCGACAGTGACATGATTGCCGTTATCGGTTATCCCCAGCTTGAGTCAGGACGATTCGAACTGAAAGCTGTACTGTCGAGAAAAAAACAATTGAAACCTCATCATTTGCGAGCATTCAAGGCAAGCTGAATCCATCTTACTGGCTTGGCAGATAATGATTTGTCTTACCTGGTAGCCAGTTTGTTGAGCTTGTTCATTGATGGGCCGACAGGCTACTAATATCGATTGTGTCGCCGGGATGGTGGAAAAAGATAAAAAAGACCCCGCGTAAGGAGGGGGGGGATACGCGGGGTCCATAGAGCTCTTCGGCTT
>JAUWTX010000162.1 GCA_030614505.1 Desulfuromonadales bacterium | reverse complement strand
CATCAGGGGGGAAAGGCCTGTGGTGATGGCCCGAGAGGAGCGGCTTATTGGTTGTTGGTAAACTCCTTGCGGTATTTATGCAGGATCGTTTTGATCTGTGTGGCGTTTTTAGGTCCGCTTCGAATCAGGATTTTGCGTCCGGCCGAGAGTGCTTCCAGGGCAGGGTCGGCGTAGAGGTAGAGAGCTTTTGGCTGAACCAGGTAAACCGGTCCGGAGACTTGCGGGGTGGTCAACAGGTGGTCGATGACTTCAATCAGCCGGTCGTTGAAGTAAGCGTCCGGGTAACCAAGACCTTCGTAAGCTTCTTGAAAGAGAGGGTAAAGGCGCTTGTAAATGGCCACAACCTGCTGTGTGTCGAGCGCAGCCAGCATTTTGACCAGGGGCGTGTAGCGTTGATAGTTGGCCGGGTCGATGGTCAGTTGGTCTCGTTCACCGTTTGCCAGAAATTCCCCCGGTGTTTTCTTGAGTGGTCGGTGGGTTGTCGGCAGCTGTGGTCGCGGCAGGTTATCGACCATGACCACAAACCGCTCGATGAAATGTTCGAGAATAACGAAGCGACTCAGCTTCTGGTCGGTGAAGAGCCTGGCCAGAATCTCTGCCATAGGCGTGTCACTTTGTTTCAGTTCCGGTAACGGTTGCTCCAGATCGATGATTGGTTCGGCGGCTTTGAGCTCTTCCTGTTCTGCAGTGACTGGATGCTGGACCACCGGCTTTGTTTGTGGTTCGCTGACCGGAGGCGGTGTAACGACCTGTACCGGAGTCTGTTGTTCGGGGCGATAAAATTGCCAGTAAGCGATAGCGATAATTACGCCAATAACAACAAATCCAATTCGAAATGGCCAATTTTTCATGGTGCCTGTCTCCATGGTTCTGAGTTTAGTTCGGTTGTCGGGAGGGTGTTGGTCTGTCCGCTCCTCTCCAACAATAACGCCAATCGGCAGTCCGTCAACCTCCCCATAGCAGGGCTGACCACCAGGCGCTTACCACGATTCCGATTGTCGCCACCACCAACAGGGCATTCGCCATTCTGCCGGGGCGCCCCCAGTGCTCCACTACCAGTTCCGCGCCGACCCCAAGCGGGAGACCGAAGAGAAAGCCGAACAGGTGTGCACCGATGTCAGTGTTTTCACCACCGGCACCGAGCATGGCGAGTAGGCCGAGGGCTGCGGCTATCGGCAAGGTCCAGCGGCGTCGTGGACGCAGGTTGTGACGATAGCGCACCATGCTGATGGTCGCGAGCAGGCCGACGGCGCCGAAGATGGCAGTGGAAGCACCGACTGCGCGATGGGCTGGATTCTGCAGCCAGGCATTGAGCAGGTTGCCGAGCATGCCGGTCGCAAGCAGTAGCATCCAGGCAGGGCCGGAACGCAAGTCGCGGCACAATCGTGAAATAAAGACGCCACCGATCAGCAGGTTGCCGAGCAGGTGTTGCCAGTCGGCGTGCAGGGTGAGGGCGGTAGCCAACCGCCACCACTGGCCGTTCATGATTTTGCCGGCATGAGCATTGCCGAGAGCGGACCAGTCGACCGGTTGGTGTCCGGCCAGGTTGATCTTATGCAGGGTGAGATTGTAAAAAACGCCGATGGCAATCAGTGCCCAGATGGTTGTCGCGCGATTATCGATTAGTGGCGTATCCTGCGGCGGCGGGGGGGGCCAGCCGCGGTTTTCTTTCTCATACTGACGCAGTTCTCTGATCGCCCTCGCCAGCGTGTCGTCCGGAACCAGCAACTGCCAGCCAAAACCGCGCCGTTTAGTGTGCCAGGGGATGTGCCGTGATTCCAGAACCAGCGACCAGTTGCGCACCTGGCGCTTCGACAGAGTTATTGATGAATTCTCGAATCGTGACGGTATGGGTCGCCAGTCCTCAGAATTATGCTCCGGGGGCATTATGTCGATGGGTGGATCGGACATGATCTGCCTATCATCGCAAATTGTTGCTATCAGGTCACCCTCTGATTTCTTGACTTGTCACTTTTGTCATGATAGTTACTTTATAGTAACCTATGCTTCCGATATCAAAGGCCCACTTAACTTATGTCGCAGCTGACGGCACGCCAACAGCAGGTGTACGACTTTCTGACAGAGTATATTTCCGCAAGCGGCTACCCGCCGACCTTGCAGGAGATTGCACAGCATCTGCACGTCTCCGGCAACCTCGGTGTATTGCGCCATCTCAAGGCGCTGGAGCGCAAGGGGATGATTACCCGCAGCCCTGGTAGCTCCCGTTCCATTGTACTGGTGGGTCGGGCCAAAAGTGATTCCGTAACCTTGCCATTGATCGGTACGGTGCGCGCCGGTCTACCGCAACTGGCTGACGAAGAGATCGAGGCACACCTTGCTGTCGACAGTTCCCTGGTCAAGGGTAAAGACTCCTTCCTGCTACGGGTGAGGGGCGATTCAATGATCGAGGCACACATTATGTCCGGCGACCTGGTTGTGGTGCGGTCGCAGGAAATTGCGGAGAACGGTGAGATCGTGGTGGTCTTGATCGATGGCGAGGCGACCCTCAAACGTTTTTATCGCGAAGGTGAAGAGATTCGCCTGAAGCCGGAAAACTCCACCATGAAATCGCTGATCTACCGTGAGAGTGATGCCGAGGTGCAGATCATCGGCAAGGTCACTGGTCTCTGTCGTCCTCTGGGGTAGCACATGCAAATCTGTGAATCGAATATCCGGGTTGGTGTTATTCACGGGCCGGGCAACCGGATCACTCCCGTCTGGTTCGATCTGAAGCGCAACAAACACACCATTCGCGAAATCACCAATACCTGGCGTGATCGACAAGGTGAAGCTGTGCGCATTCACTTCCATGTCACTGATGACGGCGCGCTTTATGAGCTGGTCTATGATTTAGGTGATACTTGTTGGACGTTGGAACGAATTGAAATTCTTTAGGGACGCGGAACGTGGGACGAGGGACGCGAAAACCTAAAAGGCCAAGAAACTCCCTCTTTATCATTTTGTCCCTTAGTGAGCGAAGCGAATGGGGGCCAACGCTTTTGATTTCCGCGTCCCTCGTTCCTCGTCCCGTCTTTTGGGTTCCTATGAAAACCATCATGCATGTTGACATGAACGCCTTCTTTGCCGCGGTCGAGCAGCAGTCGAATCCGGCTCTACGGGGGCGGCCGATTGCGGTGACCGGTAGTGAGAAGCGTTCGATTATTCTGACGGCTTCCTACGAGGCGCGTGCCTTTGGGGTTAAGACCGGCATGACGCACTTCGAGGCGTTTAAGCGGTGTCCTCAACTGACCCTGGTGCCGGCCAACAACCGGCTCTATACTTATGTGTCGACAGGGATCATGGCCTTGTTCCAGGATTACACGCCACTGGTGGAGGTTTCTTCTGTCGATGAGGCCTTTCTCGATCTCAGTGGCTCGCTCAAGTTGTTCGGTGGCGTAGAGCGCATCGCCTACCTGATCAAGTCGCGCATCAAGGCCCGTTTCGGTCTCACCTGTTCCATCGGCATTGCGCCGAACAAACTGCTGGCCAAGCTGGCCTCGGAACAGCGCAAGCCGGATGGCCTGACTATTTCCACTGCGGAAGAAATCCCCGACATTCTGGAACAGATGCCGATCCAGGAACTTTGTGGTATTGGGCGTCGTCTCGGTCAGCAGTTACATGGTTTTGGTATCTTCACCTGTGGTCAGTTGAGCCGTTTTCCCCTAACCATGCTTAAAAAGAAGTACGGTGTGATCGGTGACAAACTGCATGCCATGGCTCGCGGTATCGATCCATCACCGGTGATTCCCGCCGAAGAGAGTGCGCCGATCAAGTCGATAGGGCATAGCCGGACGCTGCGGCATGATCTGGATGATCGGCAAGCAATTTGCGCTTTTCTGTTGCAACTGGCTGAGATGGTCGGCCGCCGGGCTCGGCGCTATCAGGTTTCCGGAAGGATTGTCACCCTGACCTTGCGTTATGCGGATTTTAGCACCTTAAGCCGGCAGCAGGTTCAGGTGGATTACCTGGATGGCAGTGAGGAGATCTATCGGGCTAGTGTAAAAATTCTCGACAATCTGAGCCTTGATCAGCCGGTGCGCTTGCTGGGGGTGCGGTTGTCCAGCCTGCGCTTTAAGGTGGGACAGTTGCCGCTCTTTCCGATAGAACGACGGCAGTACCTGCTGACTGAGGCTCGGGATTATGCTAACGACCGCTACGGTGACTTTACCGTCATGTTCGGCAGCCTGCTTGAACAAAAGGACAAAGGCAGCCACGTCATCTCTCCTGCCTGGCGGCCGCAGGGAGTTCGTAGCGTTGATGTGCAGTAAGTTCAGATTCAGCCTTAGGGCTTCGACTTCTGTTCGGTCGCTTCCAGAAGGGCGTGGAGCATGGCCACCCGGGGCATCGGCATGGCAGCCATTGTTGCACGTTGCAGAGGGATTCCGTAAATCGCATCCAGTTCCAGTGGCGAGTCCTGCCGGCGGTCGATCATCATGCTTGGGCAGTAGGCCCCCATGTCGGCAGTTAGCTGCAGCATGTGTTCAATAAAGTCAGATCCATCGATCGGTTTCGACAGACCCTGCCGGTTGGCGGCTGCAACCACTTCCTGCATCATCTCTGTGATTAGTTGCCGGGTCTCCGGACAGGTCAGCAGACGGTCGGTTGCTAGGTTGGTCAAGGCACAGAGGCCATTGAAGGGAATGTTCCAGACCAGTTTTTCCCAGCGAATTCTAGTGAGATCAGCACAGGCCTCGCAGGGGATGCCCGCCTGATTGAAGATTCCAGCAAGCTGCTCAACTCTTGTACTGGGCCCCTTGGTGAACTCAGCGATACGGATGGAGCCCTGATCGAGATGATGAACGGTGCCGGGTTTGCCGCGATTGCAACAGAGGAAGGCTACGCCACCGACAACAGATTCGGCGCCAAAGGCCCCAGCCAGGACGTCCTCGTTGCCGAGGCCATTCTGCAGAGTCAGAATAGTGGTCTCGGCAGCAACCAGTGGACGGGTCAGTTCGACCAGGTGATCATTGGCGTAAGCCTTGAGCCCAACCAGCACCAGGTCGACGGGACCGATCTCCCGGCTGTTCCGGTAGCAGTTGACTTCGGCAAGATGGAAGTCTCCTCGTGGTGATGTGACATCCAGTCCCGTGTGAGAAATAGCCTCGAAGTCACGGCGTAACAGAAAGTGCAAGTCATGTCCTGCCCGTTGCAGTAAAGCTCCGTAATAGAGTCCTAATGCGCCTGAGCCGATTATGCCGATGCGCATTTTCCCCTCCTGATCTTTTTGCTTTGCCGTTGATACTTTTTTGCGAGTATCTCTGTTGGAGAATTATTTAAGAGGTTTTTAGGGCAACAAACCCTTGAATAAACAGGGTCTTACTTGACGAAAGGGTTTTTTTGTGGTACTTTACCCGCTTCCATAGGAGAAATAGCGAAATGTTTAAAATTGGTGACCGAGCTGTATATCCCGCACAAGGTGTCGGTGT
>JAUWTX010000211.1 GCA_030614505.1 Desulfuromonadales bacterium | reverse complement strand
TTCCCTTAGTAGGGGGACAATATCAACAACTTCAACAACTGTTTCTTAATATCATCAGCAATGCGCGACATGCGCTGATCGAGAAGTATCCCACGTCACATGAAAACAATCTTTTGGAAATTACCACAGAGATGTATGAAGACACGGTACAGCAATATGTCAGGATTCTTTTCACTGACCACGGAACCGGCATAGCAGACAATCTTTTAAAACGGATTATGAACCCATTTTTCACGACCAAACCAGCCGGCATCGGCACCGGCCTGGGGCTGAGTATCAGTCATGAAATTGTCAGGAAACATCACGGTCGACTTAATATAGAAAGCACCGAAGGGGAATTCACTCGCGTTACCATTGATCTGCCTGCAGCAGAAAATGGGGAACAGACGCCAAATTTTACATCCAAAAACTAAGCTGAAAACCATACGAATCAAGGAGACGTTATGTCACTACAATGGTCTGAAAGCCTGGCAACCGGCTTTGGCAAGATTGATGAACAACACAAGGAACTGATCAACCGCTACAACGACCTGCTCAAAGCTTGCAAAGAAGGTCGGGGCCGCCGGGAGATCGGTGAAGTCCTTGAATTTCTGGGCAGCTACGTCGTCCATCATTTCAGTGAAGAAGAACAACTCATGACCAAGTTTGCCTACCCGGGAATTGACCAGCATGTCCAGCAACACAAACTCCTGGTTGAAGAGGTCCAGAAGTTGCAAAAGGATATGTCCGAAAATGGCCCATCAGTCAGCGTTCTGATCAACATCAATACGACCCTTCTCAACTGGTTGGTGGCCCACATAAAAGATATAGATATGCAGTTAGGGGCCTTCCTGCAGCAACATGGGAAGGCTTGAGCTCAATTCAGAGGGATACCGGTATCCTTTCCCCCATCCGGTTCTCGGTCGGAGAAACAACTGTCCGGTAAGCAAGTACCTCGACACCTGCGAGTGAAGCTTCACGCAGCAATCGTCCATACACCGGGTCAATCTCATCCGCCGGTGAAAAAGCTGTAGCGTCGCTACGCTGGACCAGAAAAAATATCACGGCTCGCCAGCCTTCGCGGCGAGCCTTCATAAGATCAATTAAGTGCTTTTGACCACGCAAAGTCCTGGCATCTGGAAAACAGGCCACGCCTGGTTGACAACAGAGAGTCACGTTCTTCACTTCCAACAGTGCTTTTTCCTCAGCGGACTCCAGCATAAAGTCGATACGGCTGTCAGCAAAAGAGTACTCGGGGCGAACCTTGTACCCCTGGAGTCCGGGAATGGCGTTACCCCGCAAGGCTTCCTCAACCACCCGGTTGGCGCGATGGGTATTGATGTCGACCCAATGGTTATTGACCTGCACTAACTCCCAAGACCAGGCAAGTTTGCGTTTCGGGTTATCACTTTTGGACAGAAGCACAACCTGACCCGGCAACGCACATTGCTGCATGCTGCCGGTATTTGGTGTATGTGCCGTTACCAGAGTGCCATCATTTAACTCAACATCAGCCAGAAAGCGTTTGTAGCGACGCACCAGGCGGCCTTCGATCATCGGTTGGGGCAATTTCATCACGACTCCTTAAAATTCAACAAAAGCATTGTAAACATCAAGCACGCAATCAGCAAAGAGGAAAGCATTTGACTCTCAATCACCACTCCCCTAGACTAGCCTCGATTTTATCGCCAAGCACCTGATTTGTCTGGAAATTTCAACCCATGATGAACGATTTGCAAAATTCCGAAACACCTCGCCCGCTGCAGCCTGATGCTGTGCGTATCCTGCCCTTGGGAGGACTTGGTGAAATCGGTCTCAACATGATGGTCATCGAGGCCGAGACTGGTCTATTGATCATCGACTGCGGCCTGATGTTCCCCGAAGCCTACATGCTCGGCATCGACCTGGTCATCCCCGACATCACGGCCATCGCAGACCGTCGGGATGAGATTGTCGGTGTCCTTCTGACCCATGGCCACGAAGATCACATCGGTGCCATCCCCTTCCTGGTTGAAGCACTCGGTTGCCCTCCGATCTACGGCTCACCACTGACTTTGGGCCTGCTCGCCAACAAACTGGAAGAACACCATTTGGAAAGTAAAGTTGAATGCCGGAGTGTTAAAGTTCGCGAAGCAATCAACATCGGCCCCTTTGAGGTGGAATTCTTCCGTGCTGCTCACTCAATTGTCGATGGCTGTGGCCTGGCGATCCGAACGCCAGCCGGACTGATCGTACACACCGGAGACTTCAAACTTGACCCGACTCCGGTGGACAACCAACCCACCGACCTGGGACGCCTGGCCTCTTACGGTGAAGAAGGAGTCCTGCTGCTGCTCTCCGATTCCACGAATGTTGAGAACACGGGCCAGACTCTCTCCGAGCGCACTGTCGGCGAAGCCTTTAAGGATCTGCTGCCGCGCTGCACCGGCAAGATCCTGGTGGCGACCTTCTCCTCCAATATTCATCGCATCCAGCAGGTGATCAATGCCGCAGTGCAGGCGGACCGTAAGGTTCTGGTCTCCGGCCGCAGCATGGTCAGCAACATCACCATCGCCCGGCAACTAGGCTATCTCCATGTGCCGGATGATATTCTCATTGACCTGCGACAGATGCGCGACCTGCCGCCCCAACGGGTTCTGATTTTGACTACTGGAAGCCAGGGTGAACCGCTCAGCGCCCTGTCACGAATTGCCATGGACGACCATAAGCAAATCAGTGTTGAGCCAGGCGATACGGGGATCCTTTCATCAAAATTCATCCCTGGCAACGAGCGGGCGATCACTCACGTGATCAATCATCTTTATCGGCGGGGGGCAGAAGTCCATTACGAAACAACCAGCGAGATTCACGTTTCCGGGCACGCCAGCCAGAATGAACTCAAGACTGTACTCAATCTGGTCAAACCGGAATACTTCGTCCCAGTGCACGGTGAATACCGCCACCTGGTAAAGCATGCACAGCTGGCACACAGTATGGGCTGGAGTGAGGATCGAGCAATTATAATCAGCAATGGCATCCCTCTGGTCCTTTCCGCCAACGGCCACCACATCGAGCCCCGGGTCGAAACCGGTCGGGTTTTTATTGACGGAAAAGGTGTTGGTGATGTCGGTATGATGGAATTGCGCGATCGACGTCACCTTGCCAATCATGGTCTGGTCATCGTCTTTTTGGCACTGCATCAGAAGACCGGAGAGATTGTTTCCGGGCCTGAGATCATCACTCGCGGTTTTGTCCCGGAGGATGAAAGCGACGAATTATTGAACGAAGCCAGGACGTTGGTTTGCCAGATGCTGGCTGACCACAGCAAAGAGGCCATGGCCGACTGGGAGGAACTGCGTGTCGAAGTCCGTAAGACCCTGCGGCGATTATTCAACAAGACGATGGATCGACGACCCTTGATTCTGCCAATCATTATGGAGTTGTAAAGCTGTAAGCGATTAAAACCTATCCAACGAACAAATCAATATTTTATTGGTTTTTCTTATAGCTTACAGCTTATGGCTTTGAATATATAGCTTATAGCTAGGGGGATTATGTCTTTTCTTGATGCAATATTACTCGGCATTCTTCAGGGTGCTACTGAGTTTTTACCAGTCTCATCAAGTGGCCACCTGGTCCTGGCCCAGCATCTGCTTGGCGACTTCAATCAGCCGGGGGTTCTCTTTGATGTGCTTCTGCATATCGGCTCCATGGTGGCGGTTATACTCTATTTCTGGCGTGATCTGGCCGGGTTGATTTCTTCTCTCTGGAGACGCGATGAAACAGCAACTCAGCAGCGCTTTATGGTCTGGCTGCTGATCGCCGGGTCCGTACCAACAGCCATAATCGGCCTGCTATTCAAGGATTTTTTTATCGGTCTCTTTGAACGGCCGGCGATCGTATGCATCATGCTGTTGGTGACCGGTAGCCTGCTCTGGCTGGCAGAACGCCTGCGCAACAAGAAGCAATCCCATAAAAAAATGTCTTTCATAGATGCAATAGTGGTCGGCACGGTCCAGGGCTGCGCCATTATCCCCGGCATTTCCCGTTCTGGTTCAACCATTGCCGTTTTACTCTTACGTGGCATCGATGGTGAAACCGCCGCTCGCTTTTCGTTTCTTTTAGCACTTCCGGCAGTATTCGGTGCTGCCCTGCTCTCTCTCAAAGACCTGAATTCCGTGGCCGCCGGCACCGTCTTTCCATATATTGCCGGAACAATTGCTGCTCTAGTCACAGGTCTGCTCTGCATTCACCTGCTCATGGGGATTATCCGACGTCGACGACTGCACTGGTTCGCACTTTACTGCTGGTTTGTCGGCGGATTGGGACTGGTCTTTTTACTGTAAAGAGAAGACCAAGCAACCTTTGACCTTTTCCCTATAATTGCGCTAACATGGCGCGAATTATTAAAAAGGTCATTTATGAGCAAAAAACCACAAAAAACCTTTCTGCGCGAACACATTAAAAAAGAGATCTCCGGCCTGGTCTGGATGGCAGCTGGTCTCTTT
>JAUWTX010000251.1 GCA_030614505.1 Desulfuromonadales bacterium | reverse complement strand
GCGATCCGATCTGTTCGCTGGCGAGTGCCCTCTTTACCGGCGGCAGTTTCAGAATCACGCCGAGCATAGCCGCCATGGCACGATGACTCCAAAGAACCTGGTTGTCGAAAATCAGGTTCTGCAATTTCCCCCGCTCAATCGCCATCAGGACAACCTTGTGCGTCGAGTTGACCGGGGTGATAACGCGACTGGCACGCGGTTGCATGGTCAAGGCCTTGACCCGGCAACTACGAGCACAGACACCGCAGCCAAGACAAAGCTCCTCATCGATTACCGCCCGCTTGCGGCCGGAGCCGTCTTCATGCTCGGAATCCAGAGAGATGATCTTGACCGGGCAGACAGCCAGACAGAGACCGCAACCACTGCAATTTGGTTCAACCCGGGCGATGAAGCTGCTAGTGTGAACCGGATGCTCGTGCCCGAAATGCTGGGCAACAAGTAGTGCCTCGCAACAGCAGGAGCAACAGTTGCAGAGGAAACTGACTTGATTCTGCACGTTTTCACCGAATTGGACCAGGTTCTGCTCCCATGCCTTGTGCAGTAACTCCTTGCCTTCGCTGCGGTCAATATGCCGAGCATAGTCGCTACGGATCAAGGAAGACGCAACATTACCGAAAGTCAGGCAGATCTCCATTTCGGCATCACAAGCCTTGCCCTGGTGCTGACGCTTGTGGCGACAGTAACAAAGACCAACACCGATATTGCTGGCGGTTTCGATCACCTCCGTCGCTTTCTCGTAGTCGAGCACATGCAGGGCGTACTCGCTACTGAGCACCTCCTCCTGGACAAAGATCCGACCAAGCTGAGTCTTGCCGGTCAGAAAAAGCTGCCGAACAAAATCCTCTTCGTTATTGATGTACTGCTCATAGAGTTCGCTCAGGAGCTTTTGGTTGATATCGCCGCGAGTACGCATCAGGGCAAACTCGAAGAAGCCAGCCATCGGTGGCGGCAAGACATATTCAGTTTTATCGTTGAGTTGAATATCGACCAGAAGGGCACGACTGGCCAGGCGTTGCAGCGTCTCTTCGGCCTCGGCTTTGGAGACTCTCCAGTTTTTAGCCGCCTGCTCTGAGGTGAAAGGCTTGATCGGTAAGTCAGCAACCAGTTCGGCTTCTTTTTCGGTAAAGAGCAGGGCGAGGATACGATAGAGGAGTTCAGAAGGGGGAGCGCCCTGAGTGAAGAGATTCAGTCGGTCGGTCAGTTTTTGATAACTGGAGCGAGGGGTACGGTGGGCCATGGCTTACCTCCGTTCGCTGAGGAGGTTATCGGACTATTTGAACCGCAGTCAAAATCAGGCTGACAAGACAGCGTCGCGGGAGGTTTCCTTAACACGATACATCGCCTGGTCCGCCAGGCGAATCAAGTCATCCTTGGTATCGGCATCGTCGGGGAAAGTAGCTATCCCGAAGCTGGCCGTCATCTTGAAGGGGACATCGTTGTCATCACGGAAATCGTAGGCCCGAAAAAGTTCACAGAGTTTGGTCGCCAGGGTCATGGCACCACTCTTACCGGTGTTCGGGAGCACGATGACGAATTCGTCGCCACCGTAACGAGCTGACTTGCAGATCTTGCGCACGTTGTCCTTGATCAGCTTGCCTACTTCGGTGAGAGTGCGGCTGCCCACCAGATGCCCACAGGAATCGTTGACTTTTTTAAAGAAATCGAGGTCGATAAAGATTAGAGACAACTTGCCGCCGAAGCGTTGCACCCTTTCAATTTCTTCTTCGATGAGGGTGTGCAGATAACGGCCGTTGTAAAGACCGGTCAGATCGTCGGTGATCACCAATTCTCTGATACGCATGAAGTTGCGGGCATTTTCGATGGCGATCGCTGCGTAATCAGCAATGGTTGAGAGAATCTGCAGATCGGCTTCCTTGAAAACCCTTTCGTTGGGACCGTTGACCAGTTCAATAACACCGAGGATATGGTCTTTGCTGCGCACCGGTACACAGAGCACCGACTGAGTAATAAAGGATGAGGCCTTATCGAACCGATCGGAAAACCGCTCGTCTTCGCCAACGTCGGGAATCACCACTGCTTCGCCGTGCTCAGCCACCCAGCCGGCAATTCCTTGGCCAGCGGCTACTTTCATCCCCTTGAGTTTCTCGGCCGCCGGTGAAACCGCGATCTCAAAGGTCAGGTCACCAGTCTTCTCGTCACGCAACAGCAGGGACCAGGCCTGGGTCCTGAACAGTCGGCTGCCCCGATCCATGATCAGAGCGAGCACGTCCTCAAGATCGACGGTCGACGTCAGGGCCTTACCAATCTCAATGAGAACTTCGAGCTCCCGGTTACGTCTTTCCAGGGTTTTCAGCAGATGGGCGTCAGTTGACAAAGCGGTCCCCATTATCGTGAATTAAATCTGAATATACAAAAACCAGAATGAACTTTGTTAATTTAACATACTTTTCACAGCGGGTCACTATCTACAAAGACATAGGCAAACCTGCAAAGCCAAACCACTCTGATATACTGAAGCTATTAGTAACAACTTAGTAACAACACATGGTTTTTTATGACAGACGGGTTGCTGGAAAACATAATTCAACTGGAAAAACGCATCCAGACCGAAGCGGCTTCTGAGCAGTCACGCGCCGGCGAGTGGCAAGAACGTGAACTGGCCGTCCTGCAAAACTCTTTTACTGAAACTCAGGCTGCAGAAGAAGAGCGCTGCCGGCAGATACTGGCTGAGAAAAAATCAGGGCTATTGCGTGAAGGTGCCGCCTTGGAGGCGGCCTCAACCGCCTGGTGTCAACGCCTGTCAAGTCTGGATGATGCAACGTTGCGCGACGTATTGAAACGGCATCTGGCAGCCATTCTGCCAGGGGGTGACCATGATCATCCGCATGGCCAAAGTTGAAATCGTCGGCCCCAAGCAGGACCTTCTGAGTACCCTCGATCTCCTGCACAACCGGGGTATTTTCCAGCCCGATCCGCAACTCCTGGAACGGGTCGAACTGGCACCTGACGATCGTCTGCGGTCTCTCGTTCTCGACGAGAATGGCCTGCGCGAGCGCAGCTTCTTCCAAAATCTGTTCGAACGCGTCGCGTCCCTCCTGGAATTGCTCCCCGAAACAACCGGCAGCAGCTCATCGTTGCAGCCACTTCCGGTGATGGATATTCTCGACGAACTTGTCGATCAGCATCTGGCATCTGCACGTGAGCAGGCCCTGGCTCTGACTGACTGCCGCAAGGAGGTCGAGGACCTACAGAACGATCTGGTTTTCTGGCAAGCACTGGAACCCCTGCTGTCCGACTTGCCACTCGATTCCAATCTGGAACTTTTCGGTGTCACCATTCGCGACGCCCACCAGTTGCATGTTCTCGAAGAACTTTTGCAGGATCTCACACAGGGACGCTGTCACATCAGTAGCAACACGACAACAGACGGTTCATTGGTCGGATTGATTGCCACTGACCGGGGAATCTCAGAAAGTCTGCGTCAGGCTTTGACCGATGAACGGGTCCCGGAGCTGTCCTCACCCGAAGATCTGGCTGACCTGCCGCTTCCACAACGCATTGCCGCTTTGCATGAGCGCCTGGAAACACAGTCGATCCGCTGTCGGCAACTTGAAGCACAGCTACTGAAACTTTCCCGTCGTTGGCGACCAATTTATCTCCGTGCCTTATCCTGGCTGGAAGAGCGTCTCGCCCTCTACCAGGCGACCGCCACGGCCTACACAACCCGACTCTGTTTTATCATCCAGGGATGGATGGCAAAAGACGAGGTCCCCGAATTACGCGATGAT
>JAUWTX010000176.1 GCA_030614505.1 Desulfuromonadales bacterium | reverse complement strand
TATCTCTCTGCTGCTTGATGAAACTTACAATGCTTTCCTGCCGGAGGGGCAGTCACCTCATAAACTGTTTGCCGAACCGGACTGGCAGCAGCATTTCATCCAGATTGCCTCCTTTGGTAAAACCTTTGCCCTGACCGGATACCGCGCCGGGGCACTTATTGCCGGCCCGGAGGTGATCCATCAGGCACTCAAGGTTCAGGACAGTATGGTCGTTTGCTCGCCACGTATTACCCAGCAGGCGATTCGTTTTGGCTGTGACCACCTTGATGACTGGGTGGCTGCCAACGCCATTATGATGCAGCAGCGCCATGATCGTTTCCGGGATCTGTTTGATCTGCCAGAGAACAATTTTCAACTCGTCGCCAGCGGCGGTTTCTTCGCCTGGGTCAAACACCCATGGTCACAACTTTCCAGCCGCGACGCTGCCCGCCGCATGGTCGAACAAGCCCGCTTACTTTGTCTTCCCGGTGAGGCTTTTGGCCCTGGGTTATCGAACTATCTGCGTTTGGCCTTTGGCAACATCCAGGCCGTTGACATTCCATCTGCTGTGCAACGGTTTGTAGCGGTTGCTGAATCTTAGAACCATTGGGGGCAGAGGTGTTTATGGCTGGGTATTTTGGCAGGAACGGAGGGGTAGGGCCAACCAGATAACGACTCTCAGTCCACTCGCACTTTACGCATCACCCGCCGCAGCAGGGCCGGCGAGAGCCGTTGTAGCAGCAGTCCGATACGCTCTTTGCCGCCGGGGAAGACCTCGGCACGGCCTTTAATCATGGCGGCGCTGATTTGCTCGGCACAGTTTTCGGCGGAGATCGCGGCTGCCTGGGCCGGGTCCATTTTGTCATGGAGGGTACCGTCGCCGCGCAGTGCGTTGCGTGAGACATCGGTGTTGACGAAGCCTGGCGAGGCGACCAAGACCTGGATTCCTGCGGTGTGTACCTCGGCGCGCAGGGCGTCCATGAAACCCTGTAGCGCGTGCTTGGCGGCGGCGTAGCCGGAACGTTGCGGCGAGGCGAACTTGCCCATCAGGCTGCTGACCGAGACGATCTGCCCCGCTTCCCGTTCGAGCATGTCGGGCAGGACCTTCTTGGTCAGGTCGACCGCCGCCAGGTAATTGACCTCCAGCAGATGCCGGTAGACCTCCATGCGGGTCTCCTTCACCAGGGCACGCTGGGTCATCCCGGCGTTGTTGATCAAGATTTCCACCTCGCGTGGCATCTTCTGCAGACGGCTCCAGGCTTCCTCGATTGAGGCCGGGTCGGCGAGGTCCATGACCAGACAGAGATGTTCATCGGGCTTACTGCAGCTTTGGCGTACCGCTTCCAGCTTGTCGGCAGAGCGTGCAGAGAGAATAAGCCGGGCGCCTCGGTCTGCTAGTGCGCGTGCCAGGGCGGCGCCGATGCCCGATGAGGCACCGGTGATCCAGATGGTCTTGCCGGTGAAGTCATTCATGGCCGAATCTCCTTGGAAATCCTCAGGGTGTCAGTATACTCATTTCTCATTGGCAGTGACAGCCTATGCAGTAGATTCGAGCCGTGACACTCAAAACTGTGTGTTCCCTATAAGTGATCTGTTTCATCTTGAGTTCCTGATATAGTGCAAGGTGTGAACACACAAACCACCCGGTACTATCCGCTATACGGCGCCGGTGAAGGCCTGTTCGACCTGGTGCTGATATCGAACTTCCCCCGAACTCCAGGAGAGTTGAATCAAAATGGAAGATAAAAAGATCAAGGTCCACGTGGAAAGCGGCCAGATCCTTGAGGTCGTTGTCTCCAGTAAAAAATCGGACGCGATATGGATTGTCCTCGGTGAAGGCATCCATAACGCCAAGTGCAAGCTGACCCCTACGCGAAACAGCTTGGCCTATGCGGGGAGCGTACTTGGGCGTGAGATTATCTACGAGCGGAGCGTCGAGCAAGTTCAGGCGGATATTGCCCAAGAGGAACACGACAGTTTTCAATTTAGAACGCGGTGAGTCCGTCTGTCGGTTTTTACTGCCTGCTTTTTTCCATCGGGCAATTGGTTGTGTGCTTCGATGGTACAAAATATCTGAATCGGGAAAAAATTGCATAACCGGTACGCGCCGCAAGGTGAATGCCCGGTAAGCCGACAAAAGTTGAGAGCAGGGGGTAGAAGGGTGAAGGTAGTGCCTCCCAGAGTTGACGAAACGCTTCGACTCCTGTGAAATATTGTCCATCTGCATCGCGTGCATGCAATTTTCTTTGAAAATCATCAACAGACTTGCCGAAAGACTCGGCATCAAAATCAAGAGCGGTGATATCGACAAACCGGACGCGTTGGTCAGCGATTGAACGATAATAAGTGATCTCTGTGGAACAGACGCCGCACGCACCGTCGTAAAAAATTGTGAGTGGGTAGATGACTGACATGAGCGCTCCTCTGTTTGCCAGTGACAATTACAACTCAATTCATCGGTACTAACGCGTAATCTTTGGCTTGGTAGCCGACCAGTGAGTTAAGGCTGTTGCCTACCGCATGTATCCCCTCGAATAGATCCTCTTCTTCAACGCCAAACAGGTTTAGTGCATAGCCGCAGGCCTCCATTCGGATACCTCTTTCGTTAAGTTCATCGATCAGGGTGACTGTTTTTTTCTGTAGTCCAGGGTCGCCTTGTCTGCTGCGAACCAGCAACTTCACTGTGGGCCCGCGCATGCTCACGATATAATTAGCCTTAATATTTTGTTGCCTGGTTTCATCCAGGGTGTCACGGATAACCATGAAGATAAATTGAAGCTTTTTTTCGTCAGTGGTTCGAACATCGTAAATCGCGTTGACCGAGGTCAGACCGGAGAAGGCCCGGGCATCATCCAGAGCATGAGCAGCGCTTGAATACCCCAAAGCAACAAGGATCAAGGTCACAATTGGCAGGAATCTCATCTTGTTCTCCTTTGAGTGTAAATTTTATTATTTTAAATATTACCATTTTTATCTAATTTAACACAATGAGCCATGAATACTTAAAGTAGAGAGCCCCGGCCTTTTTGCAGCACAATGGCTTACTTGACAGCAGACCCGCCTCAACTAAAGTTGAACAGACTATTAATCATTTTAGGGAGATGCTCTATGAACGTATTCGATTTTGCAATGGAAATGGAAGATGACGGCTATAAGTATTACAAAAATCTGGCCAGTGCAGCCACGTTACCTGGTCTGAAGACCGTTTTTACGAGCCTGGCAGAGGATGAGCGGAAACACTACGAGATTTTCCGGAGCCTTAAAGATGGTAAGCAAACACCGGCCATGCCAGAAACGGAATCTCTCGATACCGCTAAGAATGTGTTCTTGCTGTTGCCCAGGGATGCGGAGGGGCTGAAGGATATAACGGAAACTCTCGCAGCTTACAAACACGCCATGAAACTGGAAGCCGACAGCTTTCGGTTCTATGAGGATGCGGCCGCCACGGAGAACGACGCTGGAGTGAGGGATTTGCTGTTGCAGATCGCCGTCGAGGAGCACAAACACTTCAACATTATCGAAAACGTCTACAACTTCATCAATGCGCCCAACCTGCACCTGGAATGGGGGGAATTCAGTAACCTTGGCGAGTTCCGTCAATTTGGACGGGATGTCGATAGCTGAGGAGACGGGGACACCCAAAAGGGACACTCAAGATAGAGTGTCCCCAAGCAAATATTATATTTTGATAAATGGACTTGGGCTGCAAAGGTTTTTGGAGTGTTTGGCGACGGCATTGCAATTATGACAGGTATGGCCGGGATTTTTCATAAGGTCTGTCAATTCCTTCTGCTTGCCCTGTTTCCTCAATTCACAGAGATGCAACCAATGTCCTGCCGGATCTTTACACTCGGTTTTTACGGATTCTGACATATAACCTCCGAATCAGTGGGTTGTCGTTGTTAGAAAATTATATCATCAGTATTGGGGGTCAGACCAGTCCAACTTTCCTAAATCAGAACCGGGGCATAAAACCAATATGGACAAAAACAAAATTACCACCCAGCGTGCTTTTTTGAAAGACACACTGCGTCTTCAGATCGATTTCCGGCAGACTGACCAGAATCTTGGTAAAGAGCCACCATCGATCCAAAAAATCCCCTTGGAAGGGCAGCTTTTAATCACACTGCCCGATACGAACGCATTCAAAACCTTCCACGGCACTGACCTGATTGAAGCGATCGGCCGCCGCCGTAGTCATCGTCGTTACCGAGACCTTCCTTTATCTCTGGCTGAGCTCTCTTTTCTGCTTTGGGCTACCCAGGGAGTCACCGAAGTGATTCATCCCGGATGTGCCTTACGGATCGTTCCTTCGGCGGGTTGCCGGCATGCATTTGAGACGTACCTTGTGGTTAACAATGTCGAAACCCTTAAGAATGGCGTATATCGTTATCTGCCGGTAGAGCATGCGCTGGTTTTTGAGCATGATATGGAGAACCTGCCAACTCGTCTGGCCCAGGCAACCCTTGGACAAACGTTTATCGCCACAGCTCCGGTGGTATTTGCCTGGACCGTAATCCCGTATCGTATGGAATGGCGCTACGACCTCGCCGCGCACCGTGTGATCGCTATGGATGTTGGTCACGTTTGTCAGAACCTTTACCTGGCTTGCGAAGCGATCGGTGCCGGAGCCTGTGCTATTGCTGCTTACCATCAGGTGAAGATGGATGCGCTTTTGAAGGTTGATGGTGAGAATGAATTTACGATTTACCTGGCGCCAGCAGGGAAGGTTTAGTCCTCGCAACAGCTTCCATGTCTGGCCTTGGTTTGACATCCTCCGGACATGAGGTAGAAGTGAGAGTAGTCTTATATTACTGGGGTGCAAGCCGCCTGATGAAGCCAGCGGGAGAGACACCGTCGGTCGGGTGAGGAAAAGCGCTATAACATTTTCACATTGTCCAGACCACCATGGAGTGAGTATGGAAAGAGAAGAGATCAAACGGATTCTAGCGGCGGTTGACGAGTCGGATCGTTCACGTCAGGTAGTGGAAAGGGCCGCAGAGATGGCTGAAGCTTTCCGCGCGAAGATAATCCTCCTGCACGCGCGCCAGAAAGTTCCGGATATACTCGGAGAACCTTATTACCAAAGGGTTCTCAATCAGTTTATGGAAAAAGCTGAGCAGACAACGGCTCCGCTGAAGAAACTGCTTGAAGAGAGTGGTGTCGACCACGAGGTGTTGATTCTCGAGGGGGACCCTGCCCAAGCTATAATCGTG
>JAUWTX010000203.1 GCA_030614505.1 Desulfuromonadales bacterium | reverse complement strand
CATTTGCCAAAGGTTTGAGTATTACCTTCAAACACTTGTTGCCTGGTCATTCAACGACCGTGCAGTATCCGAAAGTCAAACTCACGCCGTCCGATCGGTTTCGTGGACTGCATCGTCTGGTTCCTTCTCAGGACCGCGAAAAGTGCGTTGCTTGTTATCTCTGCCCGACAGTTTGTCCTGCCAAGTGTATAACCGTAGAATCGGCGGAAAACGAGAAAGGCGAGAAGTACCCGAAAATTTACACGATCGATCTGTTGCGCTGTATCTTCTGCGGTTATTGTGTGGAAGCTTGTCCAGTAGAGGCGATTGAAATGACGGGTACATATGAATTGGCTGATTACAACCGAGACGATTTTCAGTTTACCAAGCAGCGGCTGCTGAAGTAAGTCAAGAGGAGCATAAAACTCATGGAGATAATCTTTTTCTATCTGGTTGCGTTTGTTGTTGTGGTCTCCGGATTCCTGGTGATCCTCTGCAAAAGTCCTATCAACAGCGCTCTTGGCTTGGTTAACACCTTTTTCTGCCTGGCAATCTTTTATGTCATGCTGCATGCGCCCTTTATGGCCGCAATCCAGATCATGGTTTATGCAGGGGCGATCATGGTGTTAATCCTGTTTGTCATCATGTTGCTTAATCTCGGCACAGCAGCACGTAAGCGTTATACCCAGGGGATTGTCTGGTCGGCTATCGCCAGCCTGATGGTACTGGTTAATGTGGTTTTCTTTCTCAAACGCGGTCGTGTTACCGGCGCCGAGGGAGATGTCACTGCTTTTATGGTCGAAAGTGTCGGACATACCGAATTAATCGGCAGGACGATGTTCACCGAGTTCATACTGCCCTTTGAAATTGCCTCCATTCTCTTGCTGGTGGCTATTGTCGGTGCGGTAGTACTCGCCAAAAAAGAAGTTTGAAGCGTTGCGGACTAGGGAGAGATACTAATGATTACCGTTTACCACTATATGGGCGTTGCCGGAATTCTCTTTGCCATGGGGACCTATGGTGTCCTGACCAGGCGCAATGCGATTGTCATCTTTATGTGCATTGAATTGATGCTTAACTCGGTCAACCTGACCTTTATTTCCTTGTCGACGCATCTGCAAAATATGGACGGACAGATCTTTGTCTTCTTTATTATGGCAGTGGCAGCCGCTGAAGCTGCTGTTGGGTTGGCTCTGATGATTACCTTTTATCGGAACAGAGAATCGATCGACGTTGATGATATGAACATGCTGAAGTGGTGAGCAATTTACGTCCACTGCCCCTAGAGAAGCTTACTTAGTTTGGAGGAGAGATAGATGTACGATAAACTGTGGCTTATACCCTTCTTCCCGTTGCTCGGTTGTATTATTAACGGGTTGCTTGGCAAGCGGTTCATCAAGAACGAAAAGGTGATCGGCGCCATCGGCACCGGTGCAGTTTTCCTCTCGTTCCTGGTCTCCTGCAAGTATTTTTTCCAACTGCTCGGTGACTCCGTCAAGACACACGAGAATGTTGTTGCTTCATGGATAACAGTTGGTAACCTGCACATAGACTGGGGGTTCCTGCTCGACCCGCTTTCGGCCATAATGCTCTTGGTTGTCTGTGGTGTCGGTTCCCTGATCCATCTCTACTCCATTGGTTATATGCATGGCGAAGAGGGGTTTTACCGTTACTTCAGTTATCTGAATCTGTTCATCTTCGCCATGTTAATGCTGGTGCTTGGCAACAATCTCCTGGTCATGTTTGTCGGCTGGGAAGGTGTCGGCCTCTGCTCGTACCTGCTGATCGGCTACTACTTTGAGAAGAAGAGTGCCGGTGACGCGGCAAAGAAGGCTTTTGTCATGAACCGGGTTGGTGACTTTGGCTTCCTGCTTGGCCTGTTTGTCATCTTCTGGACTCTGGGTAGCAATCACGGTGTCTGGACACTAAATTTCGTGGAAATCAGCGAAAACGCTCATCTGTTATCGGGTGATATGATGCTGGGTCTCGGTGTGACCACAGTGGCAACCCTCTGTTTCTTCCTCGGTGCAACAGGTAAATCGGCGCAGTTGCCGCTCTACACCTGGCTGCCGGATGCCATGGAAGGTCCAACTCCAGTCTCCGCATTGATCCATGCTGCGACCATGGTTACCGCCGGTGTCTATATGATTGGCCGGATGAATGTGCTCTTTGCCATGAGCCCGACCACCATGGCCGTAGTCGCCCTGGTTGGTGCCCTGACCGCAATCTTTGCCGCCAGCATCGGTTTTGCTCAGAACGACATCAAACGTGTTCTGGCTTACTCGACGGTTTCCCAGCTTGGTTTCATGTTCGTCGCCATGGGTGTAGGTGCTTTTACCGCAGGTATTTTCCATCTGATGACTCATGCTTTCTTTAAAGCTTGTCTGTTCCTCGGTTCAGGCTCCGTTATTCATGCCATGCACCACGCCTTTCACCACGCACATCTCGATGATGACGCGCAGGATATGCGTAATATGGGTGGTCTGCGCAAGAAGATGCCGATCACCTGGGCAACCTTCGGTATCTCCTGTCTGGCAATTTCCGGACTGCCGTTCTTCTCCGGTTTCTTCTCCAAGGACGAGATTCTCTGGTGGGCATTTGCTTCGAGTCGTGGCAGCTTGTTGATCTGGGGAATTGTAGTTGTCGCGGCGTGCATGACGGCTTTCTACATGTTCCGCTGCCTCATCATGACCTTTCATGGTGAGCAGAAAACCAACGCCAAAGCCAAGGACCATGTTCACGAGTCACCCTGGACGATCACTGTACCGTTGATTGTTCTGGCCGGCCTGGCTACCGTCGGTGGTCTTATTGGCATTCCTCACGCGATTGATATCGCTCACTTGGGGAATAAATTGGAAGCGTTTTTGGCACCGGTCTTCGAGCATTCCCAACATCTCTACAAGATCGAAGCTCATGGTTCGGCAAGTACTGAAATCAGCTTGATGGTTTTGTCAGTGCTGATCGCTTGTGTCGGTATCTGCGCCGCATACTTCATGTATAAGAAAAACCCCGAATTGCCGGCCAAGTTCACCAGCAAGTTCCCCAAGTTCCATCGATTTATTTTCAATAAGTGGTTTGTCGATGAGGCCTACGATGTACTCTTCGTCAACAGCACCAAGAAACTTGGTATCTTCTGCTGGAAGGGTTTTGATGTCAAAGTGGTCGACGGTATTGTCAACGGTGTTGCTAAAGTGGTCGGTGGCCTTTCGTCAGTGTTGCGCCATACGCAAACCGGTCTCTTCCACAATTACGCCCTGACTATGGTACTCGGCACAGTGGTCATGGTGGCCATTTTTATCCTCAACTAAGGGTAGCACGTTCAAGCGTTGATATAAGGAGCAAGGACCCATGACAGACCATCTTCTTAGCCTGATGACCTTTTTCCCACTGGTGGGGATGATTATTATCCTCTTCCTTCCACGGGAAGCCGACAAACTGATCAAGACTGTTACATTGATTGTAACGATCATTGTCTTTTTCATCAGTTTGCCGTTGGCATTCGACGATGTTTTTATGAATTCGTCGGCGATGCACTACACGGAGTTTGTCAACTGGATCAGTATCGGCCAGTATTTCCAGATGAACTACTATGTCGGTATTGACGGCATCAGCCTCTGGTTGGTCATGCTGACCACCTTTATCATGCCGATTGCTATTCTCTCGACCTGGAATGCGATTGAAAAGAACACTAAAGGTTTTATGGCCTTGGCGCTGCTCCTGGAAACGGGCATGCTGGGTGCGTTTATCTCTCTTGACCTGTTCCTCTTTTATGTCTTCTGGGAACTGATGCTGGTACCGATGTATTTCATGATCGGCATATGGGGTGGCAAGAATCGCATCTATGCAGCCGTTAAGTTCTTCATCTTCACAGCAGTCGGTTCCTTGCTGATGCTGGTTGCTCTCATCTACGTTTACTATTTTGCGGTTAAAGCCGGTGTTCCTTTCGAGAACGGCTTCAGCATCATCCAGTTCTACCAGATGGATATCCCCGGAAATCTGCAGACCTGGCTGTTTGCGGCGTTTGCTTTCAGCTTTGCCATCAAGGTGCCGATGTTCCCGGTTCATACTTGGTTGCCTGATGCTCATACGGAAGCCCCTACGGCAGGTTCCGTTATCCTTGCCGCTATCTTGCTGAAGATGGGTACCTACGGTTACGTGCGTTTCGCGATTCCGCTTTTCCCGGAAGCGACCATGCAATTTACCCCGTTTCTGGCATTACTGGCCGTGATCGGCATTATTTATGGCGCCCTGGTCGCAATGATGCAGGACGACGTCAAAAGACTGGTTGCCTACTCTTCGGTGTCACACCTTGGCTTCGTCATGCTCGGTATCTTCGCCTTGAACCTGCAGGGTATCTCCGGCGGAATTCTGCAGATGATCAGTCACGGTGTTTCAACTGGTGCACTCTTCCTTATCGTCGGCTTCCTCTATGAGCGACGGCATACACGCCTGATTGCCGATTTTGGTGGCTTGAGCAAAGTCATGCCTGTCTTCGCCACAGTCTTCATGATTGTCACCTTATCGTCGGTTGGCCTGCCGGGGACGAATGGTTT
>JAUWTX010000086.1 GCA_030614505.1 Desulfuromonadales bacterium | reverse complement strand
TTAACGGCCTGTCGCAACTCTTCTTCATCACCGGGGCGGGTTGGCTTGAGAGCATGATAAAAAATACCCTCGCTACGCGCCTTGCGAATCAAAGCCAGGGGTAGTTCGCTGGCAACCAGGATAATGCTCAGGTTGCGGTTGCACTGCTTCAGAAGCGGAATTAAGTCTGTTGCCAGCAATTCATCGAACTTGGGGCTGAGCAAGACCACCTGAGCCGTCTTCTTGAGCGTTCCGTAAAGGACTCCAGCGGCTGAGTTGGTCACTGTCACCTGGTCGCCGGCATCAATGAACAGATCCGCCATGCGTTTCCTGGACAACACGTCTTCATCTGCGATGAGTAATCCTGGCATCTGTATCATCATTATTCTCCTGGCCAAGGTCAGACCGTCCCCAATCCGGAGACAGATCCCATCTTAGTCGCTACTTAACTGAAGTCTTTTCCTGAGGGGAAAACAGTCCCTTGATCATTCCGGCAAAGAGAATCATCGCCGGTACACACTGGAACACGATGATCATGGCAAAGAATCCGACAAAGCAGTAGGTCAGGAGCCCGGCACCTTCACTCGGAGCACCTGTTGCTGCGTAAGCAGCAGAAGCACCGCCAACCACCATCGAAAGCAATATTCTCATTGTTTTCATAACAATCTCCTTCCAGCCAACCTTGATTCTTCAACGTCAGCTTTTTTCTTGCCGCGTGAGGTAGTGCATTGGTCGTGCCATTCTTAGAAAATTCTTATTTAAATAATTTAAGGTGCTGTTTTAAAAAGGTTTTCCCGTGGGAACGAAAAAAGCCAATCCCCTGTTAAAATCGTGACAATGTATATAAAAAATATACGAAATAAGCTAATGATAGGAACAAAAACTGCCTTTACGACCTGTAAAGTCTTGAAAAGTAATCACTTTTTGTAAATCAAATCGATGTATAGAAAAAATATACAGTTCGATTATATTTGTTATTTTTTTCGCTAGATGACTGTTTGAGTAGTAATTTCCTTTCATCTACTCTGCCGTCCTGGCTCGAATGCTGATCCCCTGTTTTTTGAGCATAGCCTGGAAATTGGGGCGCTGCATGCCGACCTCTTCAGCGGCCCTGGTAATATTCCAGTCGTTGCGGTCAAGTGCGCTCAGCAGAAAAGCTCGTTCCAGTGGTACGACAGCCTCCTCACGCAGCAAACGCTTGCGCTCTTTCAATTCATTTGCATCAAGAGGGACAGTGCTATCGGCAGATAAATTTGAGGCGCGATCATCACCCGGCATTTCCAGATCCTGTCTCTGCAGGAGATCTGAATGAGAGAGAACCACCGCCCGCTCAATAAGGTTCTCCAGTTCACGCACATTCCCTGGAAAATCGTAATGTTCCAGTTGCTCAATCACGTCCGGACTGAAGCCCCGAATTTCCTTGCCATTCTCCTCGGCAAAACGTTTGAGGAACTTGCTCGCCAGCAGCATCAGATCCCCCTTGCGCTCTCTCAAGGGGGGAAGTTCAATCGGGATAATATTTAATCTAAAGAAGAGGTCTTCACGGAAGGTCCCTTGTTTGATCATTTCCTGCAGCTTGACATTGGTGGCGGCAACCAGACGAATATTGATTGCGATCGGCTTGGTCCCCCCGATTGGTGTGACAACACGTTCCTGAAGAACACGCAACAATTTGGCCTGTGTCGTCAGACTGATATTACCAACCTCGTCAAGCAACAAGGTGCCACCATCGGCAACCTCGAACAGCCCGCGTTTTGTTTGTACTGCACCGGTAAAGGAACCCTTGACATGACCAAACAGTTCACTTTCCAGCAGACTTTCAGCAAGCGAGGTACAATCGATAGCAACAAAAGGCTGTAAGCGTCGTGGACTGTGCTCATGGATAGCACGGGCCACCAGCTCTTTCCCGGTGCCACTTTCACCACTGATCAAAACAGTACTGTCCGTCGGAGCCACCTGCATGATGCGCTGGTAAAGTTGTTTCATTTCTCGACTGTCGCCAATCAGCTTATCGAAACCATGAGTCTCACTCATTTCCCGCCACAAATAGATATCATCAATCAGCACGGCTCTGGTTTTAATAGCATTCTTGACTTTGCTGATAATTTCCTCGTTAGAAAATGGTTTGGCCAGGTAATCCGTCGCACCGTTTTTCATCGCTTCGACAGCATTATCTATGGCTGCATAACCGGTAATCAGCACCACCGGCAGTTCCGGCTGGCGAGTACGTATCGACGCAAGCACTTCCAGTCCACTCATCCCCGGCATTTTCAAGTCAGTGACAAGCAGCCTGAATCTCTCTTGCTCCAAACGGTCCAAAGCCGCCCGACCGTTACTGACTGTTTCAACGTCGTAACCTTCAGCAGAGAGAATGCGCTGCAAACCCTTTCTGATGACCGCATCATCATCAGCAATCAGAATTCGTTCGATTTCTTTATTCATAACGCCCTCTTGTAGCTAGCAGCTTGTCGGGCTATCTGAGCCAAACAGGTGAATTTGCAGCCAGTCATTGATAATCCGACACGCTGCTTGTGCTTACCAGGAAGCTCCGGATGGACACGGTACAAGTTTCCATTAAGGCAAACAAAGCTACACTGTCGATACATTTCCCGGTAAATCCGTCTCCTCAAAAGTCCGCATCAACGACATAATAGGTAGCTCGATAGTAAACACGGTTCCATGACCAATGACGCTTTGCACCGAGATCTGCCCACCATGATTCTCAATGATACCGTAGGACACCGACAGGCCAAGCCCTGTACCGGCCACCCCATCCAGTTCCTGATTCTTGGTCGTGAAAAATGGATCGAAAATCCGGCCCAGGTTTTCTTCAGAAATTCCCTGGCCGGTGTCTTCAATCGTCGTGATCAACCGATCACGTTTTGAGTCTGTGCGTATGGTAATGGTCAATCGCCCACCTGTCGGCATGGCGTGACAGGCATTCACCAGCAGATTGATGAATACCTGCTCCATCTGGGTTGGATCAACGTCAATATCCGGCAGATTGACACCATAATGACATACAATCTCAACATCGTTGACAGTTGCATGGTGCGTCACCAGCGCCAGGGTGCTCTCCATAATTTGCGACAGCGACTTGAGTCGTTTATCAGGGATCGAGGTCCGCGAAAAATCAAGCAGCCGCTTGACAATATCGGCACAACGCTTGGTTTCATGGACAATTGTCTGGGCATCTTCACGCTGGTTCTCGTCAAGCCTTTTGTCGTCAGCAAACATATTGGCGTACATCAGGATCCCGGTCAGAGGATTGTTGATCTCATGCGCAATACCGGCGACCAGTTCACCGAGTGAAGCCAACTTCTACGATCGCACCAATTGATCACTGACCTGGGCAATTTCTTCGGTTCGCTCAAGGACTTTTGCCTCCAGGGTTTCATTCAGTTCGCGATATTCGTTGCGCGCTTCATTCAGCTTTACAGTCATGTCGTTAAAGGCTTCGGAGAGCTCACCGATCTCATCGTCCGACTGCAGTTGCAACTGACTGTCAAGTTCCATATTCGAGACCTTGCGAGCATGCAGCAGAAGATCATGAACCGGATTAACCACCATACTCTGCGTCATCCAGCTCAGACAGATAATGACAAGCACCAGTATGGTCACGCCAAAGGTCGCAATGCTGTTGCGGTAGGTACTTGCTTGCACACCGATTTTGGCCAGCGACCCTTGCACCTCAAGATAACCGAGAATCTTGACATCCGATGGATGCACATGACAAGCCGCGACAGAGCAGCTCGGCTTATTGTGGATTGCCGTGGTGACACTGAGGATCTCTTCTCCCTGGGCGTTATAGAAAATTCTCCTGCCGTTTTCCAGCGGATGATTCTCGACCAGGAATGTGTCGCTATTGCACTTCTCGCAGGCTACGTTGACTTCTTCTATGCCTTTGCCAATTTCTTCTTCACAGGTGGAAAAGTGAACATGCCCGGTCGTACTGAAGAGTCGAATCCGGTCTATTTTTTCATGTAAACAAACCTCCTCCATCATCTGATAGACCCGGGTGCGATTATCTTCCAACATCTGAAAGTGTGTCGTATGCAGGATGATTTCACTTACAGTTTCAATGTCACCCTTGGCATCCAGCAGAAAAATTTCTTTAAGTGTACTGATATTGAAAAATGCAAAAAGAGAGATAGTGACCAGCAACACAACACCGGTCCTGAAGATATACTTGCTGATCAGACTTTGGCTGAGCGCCCTGAAAATCGTCATAATCGATCCAACAAACGGCACAAAAAACCCTGGCAACCCGGTTTACTTGATTGCAACCTGAGGCTTTCCACTGCCTTCCACACGGAAGGACAGAACCTGCCAAGAGCTTAATAAAAATTAATTATTAAGCTCCAATATAAACAAAAGGGATTTTATGTCAAGCTTGAAAAGGGCCAACAACGCTGGCAACCTGACCTGAAGAGACTATTTTGCTGGAAGATTAAGATGCTATCAGACTATCCATGAGGCAGGATTTGATGAAGTTTCACGACGTCGCCAAACACCAGCACCGCAGGTCGCTCGGCACGCAAACTCTCCGCTGGTAGTTCGGCCAGGGTGGTAATAATGGTGCGTTGTGTTTCACGTGAGGCATTTGAAACAATTGCTACCGGCATTTCGGAGGAAACTCCGGAAGCCAGGGCCAGTGATGCAATCTGCCGTGCAAAACTCAGCCCCATAAGCACTACAGTCGTATGATTGGGAATCAGCAGCAGGGGTAACCAGTCAGTATTGACCCGACTGCCGGAGAGATGGGCTGAAACGATTGAGACGTTGGTAGCATATCCCCGTGCAGTTAAAGGAATGCCTGCGGACGCCGGTGCCGACAGCGCAGAGCTGATTCCTGAAAGCACCTGAACCCGTACCCCGTGTTGGGCCAGGAACTCTGCTTCCTCGGCACCCCGACCGAAAATGTAGGGGTCACCGCTTTTCAGTCGCGCCACCTGCAAATCCTGCCTGGCATAGTCAAGGATTGTCTGGTTAATTTCCTCTTGTTTCCGACCATGGACTTCTTTCTGCTTGCCCACATACACTTGCTGCGCCGAAGCGGGAACAATATCCAGAATCTGTTGCGGGATGAGATGATCGTAGAGCACGACATCCATTTGCCGGATACAAGCATATGCTTGCAGGGTTAACAGATTAACATCACCGGGGCCGCAGCCGATCAGGTACACTTGCGCCAGCCTGGTCAACGCTTGCTCACGGGTCGCAAAGGCATCAATTGCTCCACGGCTACGCTCAGCCGCCTTTTCTTCCACAAGTTCGGCAAAATTGTCCGGAATCATCGCCTTGATCTTATCGCGCACCACTTGACCAACAGTGGGGCTGGCGCCATCCGTGGAAACAGCAATTTTCAACAAACCATAGTTAAGCAGGGAAGAAAAATAGAAATCGCACTGATCGGCATGATCAACAATATTGATCAGCAAAAAGCGTTGCCGTTTTTCCGCATGGAGCAGCTCGGCAACAGCAGGATTCCCGGTTGCATCGACAATGATATTGAACGGTTTGAGGTCGGATTTGGTGAGCGTTTTGTTGATGGTATCGACGGCCGGGTCCAGCAGATCAAATTCGGGGATCAGGGTTTCCGCCAGGAGCTTGAAGCGAACCTGGTTATCGTTGAGAACCGAGGCTTTCCGATAGGCCACGGCGCCACCGCCAATGAGCAGAATTCGTGGGTCTTTGAGCAGAACTGGTAAAGTTGACACGTCGCGCCTTTATAAGCTAGCAGCCTGTCTAATCATCCATGAGCCAGCTGGTGCAAGTAGTCACCAACACCTTGGTGATGTTCGCTGCCCAAGTAGTCTTTGATCAAGCTCTCAAGATAGGCGGCCACTTGATCTGGAGCCAGTTTGATGCCGGTTTGTGCCGCGAAATGACTCCTGGTGCCGTGAATTCTACCACCGAGATGAAGTTCATAGCCGGCGACACGCCTGTCAGCTGCATCCTTTACCATACAACCGACCAAGCCGATATCGGCAAGATTGGGATGAGCGCACCCATGGGGACAGCCGGAGATTCCAAGACTCAGAGGCTCGTTGAAATCCGCACAGCTCTGCTCCAGATACGCCAGCAGCTTGCGGGCGAACTGCTTGGTTTCACTGACGCCGAACTTACAGTATTCATTACCGACACAGGCCAGGCTACGCAAACGGAAAGGAGAAGGATCAACCGGCAGATCCAGCGCTTCGAGAGCCGCGACCAAAGCTTCTGATTCAGCATTCGGTACGTCGAGCAGGACAAAATCCTGGGTTGGCGTAATCCGCAGAGTCTGCACCTCATGCTTGACCATCAACTGCAGAATCGCACGCAACGTTTCAGCCCCAACCCGCCCACCGGGGGTTTTACCACCGATACAGGAGCAAGCAGGCTTACGGGCAGGGAAAATCCCGACATGGTGGCGCTTTTCAGAGGGAGTCAAGTCGGGCTCCACACCACTCGGCAACTCATAGCCCAACCGCTCTGTCAACGCCAGACGGAATTTATCGACGCCCCAATCCGCAAGCAGATGACGGGTCCGGGCTCGAGTACGATTCTCTCGATTACCATGGTCTCTGAAAAGGCCTGCAACGGCCTTGGCTATATCGACAATCTGTGCTTCGCTGCAATGAACATTCAAGCGTTTGGCTATCTGCCGACCGCCGCTTAAACCACCGCCGACCGCCACATCAAAAACAACCTCATTGCCCTTTTGCAGGGCGACAAAACTCAAATCCTGAACTTCGTGGCGCACACAATGGCAAGCACAACCGGAGATGGCAATTTTAAACTTGCGCGGCAGATTAATAAACTCGCGATTGCTGTCGAAATATCGATTCACCTCACGAACAACAGAGGTCACATCGCTCACTTCATCGGCGATGACACCAGACAGCGGACAGGTGACGATATTGCGCATGCAATCACCGGAGCCCATACGCGTTGTCAGCCCGACTTGTTGCAGACGGGTAAATATCTCAGCTAAATTTCGACACTCGATCCAGTGGAACTGAATATTCTGGCGGGTCGTAAAATCGGCACAGCCACGCCCGAAGTCTGTGGAGATATCAATCACCGTCTGCAGTTGATCGCGGTTCATCTCCCCGGCTACGAGTTTCAATCGCAGCATCAAATACTGCTTTGCATCGCTGCCATCATGTAACTTCTGCGTATACAACCCATAGTATTTCATCCGGTCAATGGTGTCGGGATCTATCGCCTCACCACTAGCCGCATAGCGAGCCAGATCATCCAGAACATCGAGGCCGCATTTTTCCTGCTTGAGGCGCTCAACCCGCTGTGCTTTGGTTTCATTTGTCATGAATAGTCCTAGAAAATCGTCTTGGCCTGCCAATGCGGGAAATGTTTACGAACCAGAGCATTCAACTCGATTTCAAAATCAGAATAATTGTGCTCGGCAACAACCGCATCCTGAGCTTTTTGCACAATCATTCCCGCACCGACGGTATTATTATTCACCCTGTCGATCAAAATAAAACTGCCGGTACTCTTATTGTCATCGTAACTATCCAGAGCCA
>JAUWTX010000173.1 GCA_030614505.1 Desulfuromonadales bacterium | reverse complement strand
TGTTTGCGGAAAGGATATTCAGCAATGTTGTCTTCCCTGCACCGGTTCCTCCTGAAATCATGATATTCAATTTCGCCTTAACACAGCCCGCCAGTAGTTGGGCGATTTCCGGTGTGAGCGTTTTGAAGTTAATCAGATCATTCATTTTGAGAGGAACGACGGCAAATCGACGGATGGAGACCATCGCCCCGTCAATTGCGAGAGGAGGGATGATTACATTGACACGAGATCCGTCCGGCAGACGGGCATCGACCATCGGTGAAGACTCATCGATGCGACGGCCAATGCGTGAGATGATCCTGTCAATGATATTGCGCAGATGTGCTTCATCGATGAAGCGTGACTTGGTCTTCTCGATCAGGCCAAAGCGCTCGACATAAATGTCTTTGTAGGTATTCACCAGAACGTCGCTTACAGTCGGGTCTTTGAAGAAGGGTTCGAGGGGGCCGAGGCCGGTCAGTTCATCGAGAATCTCATCAATAATATGTGCGCGCTCATCGTTGTTCAGGAGCGCTTTTTCCTCCTGCAGGTAAAATTCGACAACATTCTCAATCTCAGCTCGAATCTCATTTGGTTCTAGAGTATCAAGGGCGGCGAGATTGGCTTCTTCCACCAAACGACCATGAATTTTACGTTTGACCTCATGATAAAAGTTTGAATGTTCTGTTTTCAGTTCGTAGGTTGTGTCTTCTTCTGCTCTTTTGCCGAGCATGTTCTTGATGGCCATGCGACCCTCCTTAAGGACTAAAGCCCTGAAGGGCTAGATAGTTTTGCCGAAAGTGCCTCTGATGCCTCTAAATTCCTGGTCATTCTGAAGCCCCTGGAACTTCTTGACGAACTCGACCACGTTTTTCGAGAAGGGGGCTCCTGGTGATAGTTTAATCAGCGGTATACCGCGGTTGATCGATGAAACAATGTCGGAGAAATCGTTTGGAATCAGCCAGTAGACCGGCTTGTCAAAATTTTTCTCGATCTCGGTTAACGAGAGAGCCCCGCCCTTAATGAAACGGTTGATGATGATTTCGATTTTTTCCAGGCTGATGCCGAACTTTCTGATCAGTTTGCAGAGTCGGACCGTGTTGCGGATAGATGGCACAGACATGTCCGTGATAACAAACACCTTGTCCGATTGCTTGAAGGCCTCGACACTGCAATCGTTAACATGCATGGAACTGCAATCGAGAACGACATGGTCAAAAAGTTTTCTGGTAAGATTGAGAATCCTGGCTATGTGCTCACTTTTGATGTCCTCGCTATCCTCCGGGTTAAGTGGCGCTGGCAGGAAGTTGAGCCCGGTTGAGTGGCCAGACATTACACCACGCAGGAAAGAACCATCTAGACGGTGCATGTTTTCGCAGATATTCGTAATCGTATTTTGTGGCAAGATGTCGAGAAGCACCGAGGCATCTCCCGATTGGAATGACATATCGATGAGGGCTGTCGCCGCTTTTTTGTCCCTGGCAAGCGCTGTCGCCGTATTGACAGCCAGAACGGTTGAGCCTACACCCCCTTTGGCACTTACAAAGCTATAGATGCGCCCTTGGGCCAAACGTCCAGTGTTGGCCAGTTTTTCCCTGATTTCGTCGATGGCTCTCTGCAGAGTCTCTTCCATGACCGGTTCCACCAGGAATTCGGAGGCTCCAGCCTTCATGGCAGCAATGATGTATTGATGATCTTTGTTGTCGGAGACAACAAACAGGGATACTTGGGGGAATTGGTCCTTGATCGATTTGATCCTGGTGACCAGGTCGCTGCATTCAGGGCTGTCGTCGATTATAATGATATCGGGTATGCTTGTTGCGGTGGAGCCATTTTCGGCTTTATTCGCTTTCCATAGCAGGACATCGAGGCTTTTTAACTGATTGCTTAACCCTGCAATGGCCTTTGCCAAGTTGGGTTTGGCAATTTGAATTGCAAGAACAAGTTCTTTCACCATTTAAAACCACCCTCTATATAAATCTAAAATCGTTAAATTTGAATATTCCTGATGACTAATTCTATCCTGAATTTACGCATTTTCAATTCCAGTACACCATTTATTTGTAGGTAATATAAGAATTCATTTTGTTTTTTCCTAGTCGTTATATCACATCAAAAAGACAACGGCTTTGTTTGATCGAGCGATCCTGAGCACCTAATACTGAAAGATGCGGCTCAGAAATGTTTAAACATTCGGCTTGGTATGGCCTGTTGGTCTAATCAAGGGGGTGCGTCTCGTTGTCTTCAGTCTCTTCGATGAGGACGGGATATTTGCAAAGGTGATAAAGCAGCAGCGATTGCTCTCTCATCGTTGTTCAGTCGTTAACGATCAACGAAACAATCCCACGCACTGACCCCCTCTTCGGTGCAGAGTTGATTAAACCGTTCCAATACTTAGGGCTTCTGGCTGTAGCTTTGTACCCAAGCTTTTTGTCCCAAGTGATCTCTAATGATACATTTACATCTAAAGCTTCCAGCTCTTGCCAGAAATAAACTGAGGACGTCCCGTCCTCCCATTTTATCAGGGAAGAATCCCCCATGGCAAAGGGACCTCTACCCTTAGCAAAGGACGGCTTTATGCCTTAGACATTAATGTGTCAATCGGGTCCAGGCGACGATACGTCGATTATCTCCTGGGTGAACCCTTCGCTAAACGAGCTATGATATGTTTCCATGATCGGTTCGGCATGAAGTCCGTCCATGCTGTCAGCTGCTTTGTCGGCATGGACGTAATCTTTATGTACGATCATCCGATCATAAGCATCCATTGAGGCGAGCCCATATTCATTGTCAGCGTAGTAGGCTTCGTGGGCACAGCCCGTAAGAACGATAGCGGCAACAAATAGTAACGTCAAATATTTCATAATAGTCATCCCTCCTCAGTTATTGATTTGTCTCTGTGTGGCCGAAATTACCTTCCATTCCGCCGCCGTCAATGGCGGTTTCTGTGACAAAACTATGCTGGGAGAGGATGGATGGGTCTTCGGGTGTACGATGCCCCTCAAGGCGGCCTTCCAGGTAGAATTCCAGCCGGCTTGGTGGTTTGAGAAATTCTCCAGGGAAACTGATGTCACCTTCACGGACCGGTTTTACAATGTGTGGGGTCACGGCTACCAGCAGGTCTGTTTTCCTCTGCTGGTAGCTGCTGCTGCGGAACAAAGTGCCCAGGATCGGGATGTCGCCAAGCATCGGTACTTTTGATACGATTTCACGAAGATCGTCCTGAAGTAATCCAGCCAGCACTAATGTTTGGCCATCGCGGAGCCTGACTGTTGTATTGATTTTACGGGTGGATAGTACCGGCTGCGGCCCTGTCGAAGTTTCCACCAGCTCGGTAATTTCACTGACGCTCGGGCTGACTCGCAAGGTCACCATGCCGTCGCTACCTATGATCGGGGTAAATTTGAGACCAACTCCAAACTCCTTAAAGTTGATTGAAATATCGCTGTCACTAACAGTCTGATATGGGAATTCACCCCCCGCCAAAAAACTTGCTTCCTGACCGCTCAGAGTCACCAGACGTGGTTCAGCAAGGAGCCTGGCCAAACTCTCCTGCTCGAGGAATTGCATTGCCAGGGAGAAGTTGTCAATGTTTATGAATATGTTCGCGGTCTCAGCGAGACCCGCAAGGTTGACAAAGAGATCTCCTGCAATGCTCGGCAGGGAAGGGGTCCCACCTGCGCCAGTTACACTCAACGGATTAACGCCAACTGCACCACCGAAATCGCTGCTCAATCCGCCGAGCTTGAATGCCGCCTGCAGGTCTCTTCCCGAGGACCGGCTCACTTCAGCAAACTTGACTTCCAGCATAACTTGCTGTGGACCGCCTATTTTCATCAGGTTGATGATTTGTGGGCTGGATGTACCGGTGCCTGCACCATCATCACCATCACTGGCTTTGGCAGAGATAATCTGTTTCTGAGCAATAACCGTGGCCAGCTCATCTTTGGTTGCAGATTTCTTGACATTGTCCCCGACTTTTATCGGTTTCGGTCCTCTACCCGTTGGGGCCGCCAGAATTTGGCTGGCGACACGTAATACCTGCTCGATAATTTCAGCACCGGTGACCGTACCGCCCAGAATCACCCCGTTGGCATTGGAATAAATTTTAATGTCTTGGTTGGCAAAGAGTTGGTGGATACGTCTTTTCAACAGGCTGACATCAGGTGAAACAAACACGTAGAGAGTCGTTGTATTGCCCATATTATCACGCAAAAGGATTTTTGATTGTCCCATCGTTCTACCAACCAGAATGATTTTGTCTTTAGCGATCACGTCGACGTGAACCATGTCAGGGTCGCCGACAACGATCCTTTTTAGTGGGTGATGTTTGGAAACATAATTCCTGGTGTCACCTGATGAGAGCTCAATGCTGTCTTCCCATTCCTGGGCGCCAGCGATGCTGCCCATCGAGACCATTAAGATGAGAGCAAATAGCAGTAGCCGAATTGCAATCTGGGGTGTTGGTGTCATTTCCGCCTCCCTTTGTATATATCAATCTAATTTTGGTTTTTCAGCTTAACTGTCTCAACTGACTTGGTCCCTTTGATCACAACAATATCGTACGTGGGGATTTTGGGGGCAGCAGGGCGTCGTTTATAGGTGCGTCGCTTCGTAGCGACTTTAACTGGTTCCGGTTCAGGTTTGGGAAGCTCAGCCATCTCTCCAGCCGGGTTCATTAACGCCAAGGTCAACGGGCCTTTGAGTGTTGTCTCTGCCATTTTTAAAACTTGTTTTGGAGAGAGCTCCAACGTCACGGTGCTTACCACTTTTGCTTTTCCCTCTTCAACAAATGTCTGTTGTGCAATAGCAAGGACCTCGACACGCTTGAGTACTGTTTGGGCCACTAAATTCTGAACAGAAATGACGTCGACAAAAGTATTAGGTAGCACGAAGCCAGCAACACCGATAACCTCGTTGACTTTAATGGCCATGGCCCGCATACCGGGTTTGATGCTGGCAACTAGTCCAGCCCCTGATCCCGGAGCTGCAAGCTCAGCTGCGACGACCGGCACTCCGGCAACAACCCTGGTCACTGTCACACGTTGATCGACGTCCTCAATTTTGGTGAAAGCTCCTTTAGGGGCATTGGCTTTTGGCCAATCGACAAGCAGAAGGTTCTGCTCATTCAGTAGAGAGCCAATGTCAAGGTCTTGGCCGGCTACGACAATCTTTGTCAAGGGGATCTGCTCCTGTTTGACGATAACTTTTTCCTCTGAAACTTGAGTACTCAGCCATTGATTGGCAAGGATAACGGCAACAATGCC
>JAUWTX010000159.1 GCA_030614505.1 Desulfuromonadales bacterium | reverse complement strand
GGCGGCATAGGAATTTTCTTCCTCCGCAGGTCTTCGCTTGAGAAACCGAACTTTCTGGCCACCTGGATTGACCAGACACTGCTCTCTTTGCAGAAACGAGCTCGTGAAAATGTCGACTCTTGACCGTTATATCCTGAATACCTTTGTCAGAAACCTGGCTCTTGTTCTGCTGACGTTAGTCTTGCTCTATGGTCTGATTCAGTTTATGGAGACCATAGATGACTTTATAGAGCATCAGGCCGAGTTGAAATACTACTTGCTCTACCCGTTACACCTTTTGCCGTTGATCATCTCCAACTCCCTGCCGATGGCCGTATTGCTCGCCACTTTTACAACGATCGGTGGCTTTTCCCGCTCAAGTCAACTGACAGCCATGCTCAGTGGTGGCGTCAGTTTCAGTCGTATCAGCCGTCCTCTCTTTCTAGGCAGTCTGGTTCTTGCCCTCCTTGTAATGTTATCAAATCTCTGGTTGGTTCCCTGGTCCTCCCGGGAATCAAATTATATACTGCGCACCGAAATCAGGGGGAACGCTTCGCAGAACATATCCAGTAAAGACCTTTATTTCCGCGACGGTAATCGTATTATCAGCGTCAACCAATCTTTCCCGACGAAAGGTGTTGTGCTTGGTCTTACGATTGTGGAATTCAATGACAATTTCATGCCGACTAAACGCATTCAGGCCGAAAAGGCGCAACACACGGTTAACGGCCAGTGGCGTCTCAGTGAAGCTGTCATCTGGGAATTTGTACCTGAAACCAGAGCCGTCTCTTCTTTTGCTCAGCAATCACAATTGATCGTTGATCTCAAACGCCAACCCTCTGAAATACTACAACTCTGGAACCGTCCGGAAGATCTGACCGTCGGCGAATTACTCCAGCTATCGGAAAAACTTCAAGAAGAAGGTTACGATCCAAAAGCTTACCAGGTGGAAAAACACATACGTTTTGCCAAATCAGCCATCCCGATCATCATGGTCCTGATCGGCATTCCCTTCGCCCTGCAACGTGGTCGTAATGCCAGCTTCTCTCTCGGCATTGTCATCAGCCTGATCATCTTCGTCGTCTACTTTATCCTTCATTCTGTCTTCGCAGTCTTTGGTGCTATCGCTATTTTGCCACCAATGGTTGCAGCCTGGTCGGCCAATATCCTGATGGCTTTGATCGGCACCTGGTTCTTTTTAAGAATCCAGAGTTAACATGCCATATTCCTGCAATGTGGATAGAACCCGATCACAGAAAAGCCCCGTTCAGTTAACTGAGCGGGGCTTTTACTCATTACGCAGCAGATGTATTACGACAATGTCTGTGTGAATCAGCAGCATCCCCCGGTTGTCGGTGTGATAGAAAACCCTTGAGAATAAGCATTGTTGATGTAATCGATCTCATGTCCCTTGGTGAACGAGAGAACATTCTCTGCAATCATCAGATCAATGCCATTGACCGCGACAGTCTGCTTTTCATCTTTTAGTTCATCCAGAACTAATCCCAGGCTGGGACCGCCTCAGCCAAAACCTTCAAAAACAACACGAAGGAATTTACCCGGGTTTTCCTGCAACAGCTGTTCAAATTGTTCACGTGCAGTTTCAGTGATTGTCAGTATACTCATGTGTTCCTCCTCATAAATTTTCTACAATAAATATAATATCCATATATATAAGATGTCAAGAGCGTTCTGTCACTTATTTCACCATGCTGAGATTAAATCTGTTGCACGGTTGTTTTGCCGATGGCTTCACCCGGATTCAGAACAAACAAAAAGCCAGTGCCAACTCACATCGGCACCGGCTTTTTCGTCAATCGTTGAGACGAAGATCAATAACGATAAGAATCAGCCTTATACGGCCCTTCCACCGGCAAACCGAGGTACTCTGCCTGCTCCTTAGTGAGCGTCGTCAATCTTGCACCAAGTTTGCCGAGATGCAGTCGGGCTACCTTTTCGTCAAGACTCTTCGGCAGGACATAGACCTCATTCTCATAGCTTTCAGGATGCAGGAAGAGTTCTATCTGAGCGATCACCTGATTACTGAAACTGTTAGACATGACAAAAGAGGGATGGCCGGTGGCACAACCAAGGTTGAGCAGTCGTCCTTCGGCCAGCACAATAACCGCATGGCCATCTGGGAATATCCACTGATCAACCTGATTGCCATGCTCACGAGGATTCTTGATGTTAACCTTTTCGATCCCGGCCACTTTCGCCAGAGGCGCCATCTCGATCTCGTTGTCGAAATGACCGATATTGCCGACAATGGCATTATGCTTCATCTGCGCCATGTGCTCAACACGGATCACATCCTTGTTACCGGTTGTGGTGACAAAAATATCAGCCTCGGTGACCACATCCTCAAGGGTCTTCACTTCGTAACCCTCCATCAGGGCCTGTAAAGCACAAATCGGATCGATTTCGGTAACGATCACGCGTGCACCCTGGCCGCGCAGGGACTGGCAGCAACCCTTGCCGACATCACCATAACCACAGACCACAGCAACCTTGCCGGAGATCATAACGTCGGTAGCCCGCATGATGCCGTCGACAAGACTATGGCGGCAACCGTAAACATTGTCGAACTTGCTCTTGGTTACCGAGTCGTTGACGTTCATCGCCGGAAACGGCAGTTTGCCCTCTTTCTGTAGCTGGTAGAGACGATGGACACCGGTTGTGGTCTCCTCAGTCACGCCCTTGATCGAATTGCAGATGGCAGTCCAATCGATCGTCTTGCCTTCGATTGAGTTCCTGAGACAACTGACGAGTTCGAGCCAATCTTCCGGATCGTCAGCATTGCAGGCTGGCACGCCCTGCTCCTGCCACTCACTGCCGTAGAGGACCATCATGGTCGCATCGCCACCATCATCAAGGATCATATTCGGCAACGCCCCATCCGGCCAGTTCAATGCTTGTTCGGTACACCACCAGTATTCATTAAGCGTTTCCCCCATCCAAGCAAACACCGGGATACCTTTGGGGGTCTCCGGTGTGCCTTCACGACCCACGGCAACTGCTGCAGCAGCCTGGTCCTGAGTCGAAAAAATATTACACGAGGCCCAACGCACCTGAGCGCCGAGATCGAGCAGAGTTTCAATGAGCACAGCGGTCTGAATCGTCATGTGCAGTGAACCGGTGATTCGTGCACCTTTGAGAGGTTGCTGACTACGGTATTCCTCGCGCAAGGACATCAATCCTGGCATTTCAATTTCGGCCAGGTCCATTTCCTTACGGCCCCAGGCTGCCAGGGAAATGTCTAATACTTTAAAATCTTGCTTGTCTGTCATTGTAAAATTCTCCTTATGTAAGTATTCGTTGTATTCAATCTATGCAATCATTCGGATCAATTCGTTAGTTGAGCAGTTAACATTCTGTTTCCGATTGTATATGCTTTACAGGTTTACACCTAATCTGCCACAAGGACCATATCTTAACCAGCAATGCAGTCAATGCACGCCCGACATAATGGTTCGTCAGTGGATCAAACCAGCGATCAAACCAGTTCAGCCAACCGTCTGATTGATGCCCCGGCTCAATACCCTGCCGATAGGCCCTGCGGCAGTCCAGAGCCAAGCCGAGTTGCCAGGCCTGACTGCGTACGTAACCTCCGGTTGCCAACCACAGTCCCCATCTCTTTCGCAACGGCATATCAGCGAAGAGATCCCTTATCAAAACAAAGAAAGGATGCAATTGAAGTGGCTGAGTTCGATCCTGCTGGCGATAGATATCAGGGGCTTTATCAAAAAAATCCAGCCATCCAATCGCAAGGAAATTCATCATCAAAGCATTGAGCGTCTGACGGGCCTTGAGCCCTTCAACATGAAAACGTCGAGCTGAGGTCACAATCTTCCCGGGAAGCAGTAACCATTGACCATTGACACGGATTAACTCCGCCAGAGACGTATCTTCCATGATTGGTAAGTCCTCCCGAAACGGACCGACTCTGGAAAAGAAAGATTTTGTCAACAACAGGCCTTGATCACCATTGATACAACCAGGACGTCCGAGATGTGTCTTGGCTTCGTAAAAATACAGGCCAAAACCATCACCACCATCAGGTGAATCAAAACGCAGAGGAAAGTGTCCAGCCGAGGCATCCGAAGCTTCCTGCTGTTGATGCCTTTGGATAAACTCAAGCGCCGCCTGCAACTGGGATTCATCGCCAAGCCGGCTATCAGCATGTAAGAAAAGCAGCCAATCGGCAGTTGCCACCGACACGCCGGCGTTCATTTGCCGCCCTCGACCACTTTGTCCAATAAGACAGGCTCCCGGCAACTGGCCTGTTGCAAAAAAGTCCTTGGCCAACTGACAGGTCGCATCAGCAGAACCACCATCAGAGACAATCACTTCAAAAGTGATCCCCTGCTGATGCAAAAGGTCATTCAGCAACAGAGGCAAAGCCTCAGATTCATTAAGAGTCGGGATAATTATGGAAAGGCCTGGTTTTGACATTACTGCTGAGTTCCAATACAACGGGTTGAGTATCAACACTAGCGGGCTGATATCGAACGCAAACGGGCGGACCGTATTACGATCCGCCCGCTCAACTACCTTTTCTAGCTTCCATCAGAATGGAGCTTGCAACGCAATCAGATCCCGGCACGCGTCTGCAAAGATTTGATACGATCGGTACGTTCCCAGGTAAACTCTGGAAGCTCGCGGCCGAAATGTCCATATGCAGCGGTTTTAAGGTATATCGGACGCAACAGATCGAGAGTTTCAACGATTGCGCGAGGACGCATGTCGAATTCTTCGCGAACAACCCGGGCGATCTCGTCAGACGGAATTTTACCTGTACCGAAGGCGTTGACCATAACTGAAACCGGCTCGGCAACACCGATGGCATAGGCAAGCTGTACTTCACATTTATCAGCAATACCTGCGGCGACAATATTCTTGGCAACATAACGAGCCATGTAAGAGGCGCTACGGTCGACCTTGGACGGATCCTTACCAGAGAAGGCACCGCCACCGTGGGAACCTTGCCCACCGTAAGTGTCGACAATAATTTTACGACCGGTCAGGCCACAATCACCCATCGGTCCGCCAATCACGAAACGACCAGTCGGGTTGATAAAGTACTTGGTGTTCTCATCAAGAAGATCAGCAGGAATTACTTTACGCACAACCTCCTCGATAATCGATTCCTTGAGGTTTTCATAGGTAACATCCGGCGCATGTTGCGAAGAGACAACCACCGTATCGACCCGTACCGGCTTGTCATTGATGTACTGAATCGAAACTTGCGACTTGCCGTCAGGACGCAGGAAGTTGAGCAACCCGCTCTTACGCACATCAGCAAGGCGCTTGGTCAGCTTATGGGCAAAGGTGATCGGCATCGGCATCAATTCAGGAGTTTCATTACAGGCATAGCCGAACATCAGCCCCTGATCGCCGGCACCCTGTTCGGCAAACAGACCCTCACCTTCCGTCACACCTTGGGAAATATCGGGAGACTGGCGATCGATTGTTGTCAAGACCGCACAGGTTTCACAGTCAAACCCCATGGCGGAATCGTCGTAGCCGATTTCTTTGATGGTCTGACGAACAATCTGCGGCATGTCCACATAAGCGCTGGTGGTAATCTCACCGGCAAT
>JAUWTX010000255.1 GCA_030614505.1 Desulfuromonadales bacterium | reverse complement strand
GCCTCCGTTGAGTAAACTGTTTTAACACCGCCATGGATACCTCGCCGCCGCAGTTCCCGACGTAAAATTCGCGCCAGACGGCACTTGTTCGTATCGGCCAGGTCCGCAATGAGAATGCGCGTCGGGTCAAGCTTGTTTGCCGCCCCCATGGAGGAAATAATCGGCAGCTTCTTCGCTACACACGTTTCGATCAGATGCAGTTTGGCCGTGATATGGTCGATGCAGTCGAGGACATAATCGTAGCCGCGCTGCAACAGCTCTTCGGAATTCTCCTGGCTGTAGAATGCCTGTAACGGTTCGACCTGAACATCGGGGTTGATCGCCCGACAGCGCTCTGCCATAACCTGGGCTTTAGGGTGACCAATAGTGCCGTCATGAGCATGGATCTGACGGTTGCAATTGCTGATGTCAACATGGTCGAAATCGATCAGTGTCAAACGCCCTATGCCACCGCGCACCAAGGCTTCGACTGCATAACTGCCGACACCACCTAAGCCGAACACAGCCACCGAGGCCTGCTTCAGACGCGCCACACCTGCTTCACCAACCAAAAGCCTGAGCCGGTCAAAGCGATCAGGATTGCTCATGATTCTTCCCTTCAAAAGCATTGGCAACTATTTCTTGTGACAGCCCAAGAATACGACAGGCATTGGTCGTCGTTATCCGCGCTGTCTCTTCCGGGCTCCAATCGCGTAAGTCGGCAACCTTTTCTGCAACCAGTTTGAGATAAGCCGGCCGGTTCGGCAGACCGCGATGCGGGGCGGGGGTCATATCGGGGGCATCGGTTTCAAGCACCAGTGTCTCGGCTGGGACCTTGCGGACCACTTCAGGCAGACGCCTGGCCGTTGGCAAAGTCACCACTCCACCAATGCCAAGAGCGAAACCCATATCGATAACCTTACAGGCAGTTTCAAGGCTGCCGGAAAAAGCATGAAAGATCCCGCCAACCTGCCCACCTTCCTCCCGGTGCAACAATTCCAGGATACGATCGGTACTCCGTCGCGCGTGAATCAGCAGAGGTTTCTCCATCTCACGTGCCAGCCGAATCATCTGGATGAAGACCTCTTCCTGAGTCTGCCAGGGGGTTTCAACTTGGCGATCAAGTCCTACTTCGCCAAGCGCGACAACCCTGGGGTGCTCGAGAAGACGACGCAATTCCTCAAAGTGTGATTTCTGACACTTGTCAGACGCCTGTGGATGAATGCCGGGCGCGGCATAAACACCCGCATGCTTCTCAACAACCGCCATCAGCTCAGGCCAGTGCTCGCATGAGACCCCCGGCACGACCCAAGCTCCGACTCCTGCATTTCTGGCTTCCGCAAGCAGAGGCCCAAGTGTAGTCAGAAGATCCAGATGGATATGGGTATCAATATAGATTGTCACAATCCACGGATCGTATCATAACCTGTTGTGAGCAACCAGCAGCCAATTTATCGATAGTTCGACAGGCTGCCAGTTTCTGTAAATTTCTCTGCGAATTTGCCTTGCCGCCTTTTGCTTGCTTGTGATAATCGTAAACGGTTAATATTGTTTTTCTTTATCCATCGCTTACTCACGGATTCAGATCTATCTCATGGAAATTTGTTCTGGAGGCATGCATGCAGAGTGATGCACAAGGCGGCTCCACTTATATTCGCAAGCTATTTCTGTTTAATCATGGTGCCGGTCTGATAATTGGAGGCTGTTTTCCTTTTGTCGCTTACATGATGCTGGGAGACAGCGCCCTGACCCTGCCTTTTTTTCTGATCTGCCTGTTTGCCGGCTTTCTTCTTGGCGCGGCATCTTTCTGGTTCGTCAGACTGACCTTGAAAAAGCAACTCCAGCAACAACTCCAGGCACTCCATGAGCTCCTTGGTGAAAAAGAGAATGACAACGCAGGACAGACCGTCGAAGGACTTTTTGCAGCTGTCAACAACACGGTCAGCAAGGTCCGCAATCTGCTCAACAATCTGCAGACGACCGTCGACGAATTTGTCCCTCACTACCAGGCCCTGGCTGACGCCAGCCGCTACCTTTCAGCACGTGCGGAAGATGGTCTTCAGGCGGCACAAATTGCCCGTACCGACGTCGATGGCATGCACCAAAAGCAGCAGACAGTAATCGGCCAGGTTGAAAACCTGACCAGCCGATCGCAAGATGAAGCGGCCCTGTCCAGAGAACTTTCTGCCTCCCTCGAGGAGATGGCCGGCGCCCTGGAACACTCCACCCAGAAATTCCTCGAGACAACCCGCAACGTGGACGGAATGGTCGATTCCATCCAGAATGCTACCACCCAGGCGGAGCAGATGACTCATATCACGGAGAGTACAGCTCACGATCTGGATCAGAGTGGTGAGGCTCTGGACCGTCTGCGTGCCGGAGTGACCAGAAATGCCGACAGCTCTGCCGCCGTCAAGAAAGATGCTGAACAGGGTGTCAAAGTCGTACAAATCTTTACTTCGGAAATGGATCGTATCGACGAGGAAAGTCAGAAAGCGATTACAGCCATGCAGCGGTTGAGTCGCCAGACCGTTGAAGTCAGCAAGATTATCGAAGTGATCAAGGATCTGGTCTCAGACACGGAACTGCTTGCTTTCAACGCCGCCATTATTGCTGCCAAAGCTGGCGCTGAGGGTCGTGGCTTTTCGGTGGTTGCCGAAGAAATTCGTGATCTGGCCGACCGCACCACCACCAGTGCAGATGAAATAGAAACGATCATCAAATCGATCCGCGTTGATACTGAGCAGGTGAACAGATCGGTTGAGTCAACCGGGCATTTCATAGGACGCGGCAAGGAGCTGTCGCACTCAACTGAAGACGCCTTGATCAAGATCGTTGGCAGTTCCAATCAAGCTGCGGACGATTCCCATGATCTGTCGCAGCAAACGGCTGAACAGGGACTGAAAGCCCGCAGCATGATCGATCAGGCAGGAAGTAGCCTGCGCTCGGTCCGGGCGATTGTGGAAACCATGGAGCAACAGAATGTTGCAATCAACCGCATCGACTCAGGTGTTGATGAAATGAAGTCGGCGGCCGACCAGATTGCCCGCGGTTTTGATGAGCAAGTCAAAGCGAATCGTGAATTTGACCGCAGCCTGACGGCTCGTGAAGAGCAGATCCAGGCGATTTTTGAAGCCACCCGTTATCAGATGGAGACGGTTGAAAAGATCTTCGCACACTTTGGTCGCTCCGAAGAGCGTTTATGCGCGAATGCCGAAAAGTCACGCATCATCATCGATGAAATCAACGCTCTGGAAAGCCTGGCAGAACAATTGCGCGAATTGGCTTCCTGTTTTCAAGGAGGAACAGACACACTCACAGAACCGCAAGTGGTTTCAGAAGCAGCGGAAGACGAATGAGATCAACCCTCATTAACTAGGTTAGCAGCCTATTGGCCCATCAAATGAGCTGGCTGCTAGGGAGGTTGCAATGGAAATGAAAACTCTGGTTCCGGTTGATAACTCCATCACATCAGGCCATACCATCGACAAGATCATCGCCTTAAAAGAACATTTCTCAAAGGAGTTGACACTACTGCATGTTGTCGACATCGACAAGCTCGCATATCGCATGATTCCTGACTTTCAACTCGATATGATTCGGGAAAATGCTGGTGAAGCAGGCAGGCAGGTTCTTGGCGACAAGGTGGCAAGTCTCGAGAAAGCGGGTTTCTCTGTGCAAGCTCACCTG
>JAUWTX010000041.1 GCA_030614505.1 Desulfuromonadales bacterium | reverse complement strand
TCAGGCTGATGGCACTGCGGATATAGAAACGTTGATCGTAGACCCATTCCAGGTGTAGGCCCTGCTTGTGCAGTTTTTCTTCGTTGAGCCAGTTGACAGTTTCCTCAAGCTGATCGGTCATCTCGAGGATATTGATGCCGGCCTCAGGTCGCGCACCCATGGCGATGCCATTGTCGCCGTTCTGTAGGACGATCGCTTCCTGTTTGGCAAAACCTTCATGTACTTCAGCAATATCACCAACAGTAATGCGACGCTGGCCGGTCGATTTCAGGACAACGCTTTTGATGTCTTCCGGTGTTTTGAACTCGGCCGTGGTGCGGATACGGAAGTTGCGTCGACCGACGTTCATGGTGCCGGCGGATACATTGACGTTTTCGGTTTGCAGGGCGTTGATCAGACTGGCAGTCGTCAGCTGGTAAGCTGCGAGTCGTTCGGCGCTGACCTCCACGTGCATTTCGGATTCGGTGCCACCACCGACAAAAAGATCAGAGACTCCGCGGACCCGCTCCAGATGTTGACGTACCTCGTCCTCAAAATAGGTCAGATAGGTCTCCACCGGGCGTGTGTTGCCCTCGCGGGTCTTGAGCATTATCCAGACCACCGGTGAGGCTGATGCACCCGATGCAGTCACTACCGGTTTGTCGACTGTCGATGGATAGGAGGGAACTTCATTGAGCTTATTGGAGACTCGCAGCAGGACATCATCAACATTGGTGCCGACTTTGAACTTCAGCGTGATCGACCCCCGGCCGTTGCGTGAAGTACTCTCCATCTCCACCATGTTCGGCAGACCCTTGAGCGTGTTCTCCTGCTCTTCGATAATCTCCCGTTCGATTTCATAAGGAGTGGCCCCACGCCAGGTGGTGGTGACGGTGATCTCAGGTTCGACCACCGATGGGCTGAGCTGATAGGGAATACGTTGCAGACTAATCAAGCCGAACATGACCAGCATAATAATGATGGACAGGATTGTGACCGGCCGCTTGATGGAGACTTGGATCAGGTCCATGTGTGTCTACTCCGTGCGTACGGGCTGGCCGTCGCGAATGCGTTCATTGCCTTTGACGATCACTATCTGTCCGACTTCTATCTCGGCACCTATGATGCCGACCTGGGTTCCTGTGTAGCCGCCGATTTCAACCGCGACCATACGTGCCTGGCCGTTGTCGTTGATAAAGATTACGTTGCGCCCGAAGCTGTTGATGACAGCGTCACGCGGCACCAGGAGCCCTTCGCGAGCGGCGGCGATCGGTAGGATGACTTGTGCTTCCATTCCTTCTATCAGCATTAGGTTCCCAGGTAGGCTGAACTTGGCAATGAAGGTGCGGGTGGTGATGTCGCCACGCGGGATGATGGTAATGAATTGCCCCGACATCTCCTGCTCGGCCACGGTTATAATGGCCTCCTGACCGGGGGTAATGTAGGGGATGACGCTGGCCGGGATATCGACCCATGCTTCAAGGTTATGGCTGTCGGCAAGTGTGGCGACAATTCCTCCTGCTTTGACCCAGTCACCAGCCTCGACCAGACTTTCGATAATCATGCCGTCAAATGGGGCGCGAACGGTTTTTTTCTTCTGTTCCAGAAGCAGGCGATCCAGGCGTGCCTTGAGAACTGTTGATTGTTTCTGTAACCGGCTGACCTTGGTGCCATAGGCTTCGAACTCGGAAGTTGCAATCGAATCCTGATGGTGCAGAGCATCAATCCTGTTGTAATCCCTTTGTGCCTGTTCCACGTCGATCAGGTTCTGTTCATAGACTGCTCTTGTACCGGCAATCTCCGTTGCAAGAAGATCGTCATCAAGACGTACCAGACGCTCTCCTGTAGTGACGGGCTGGCCGTCATCGCTATAGACTTGACGGACAATGCCCTCAACTTCGGCAGCAACTTTGGCCGTACGGGAAAAATAGATTGTGCCGACAAATTTGGCCGTTGGTTCTGCCTTGCCAGTGACGATCTCTGTGGTGGTGACCAACATGGGCGGCGGGCCGCCTGCCGGTTTTTTTTGCTCTTCGGCTGCAGCGTTGCCACCAAGCAGTGTCAGGCTCAGCGCTGCCAGAATGATACAGGTTACATTACGCATTGGTTTACTCCCGCTTCCGCGCAGGGGGACCTGATGTCACACAGGGGCTCCCGATCCCGCGCAGGGAAAATTGCGTGATATGGTGAACGGCGTTTTTGACGAATGTTTGGTTCTGGTCCGGACTGCGGATGTCTTTTAAAATCTCTCGACTCCGGATGAAGTGAAGTACTTGCCCTATTATGCTGCTGATGCAATAGGAAGCGTGATCCTTGTCGAGATCCGGGCAAGCACGCAGAATTGTTTTCAGGAAAGTTTGGTGAATCGGTATGGCTAACCGGGTTGCCACCAGGTCACCTACGACCGCGTCGGGCCCCATTTCCCGGTATATGATCTGTAGCAGACGGTCGCTATCTGGTGAAGCAGTGAGTAGATCGAAATAACTGCGGATGAAAGCATCCAGAATCTGTTCGAGATCTGCTGCGGGTTGTTGTTCATCAAGCTCTTTCAGTAATGCCAGTTTCTCACAGGTGATTTCGTCCAGACGTTGTGCGAGAATCTCCCGATAAAGATTTATTTTGCCATTGAAGTGGTAGTTGACGGCGGCCACGTTGGCACCTGCGGCGTCGGTGATCTGGCGAATGCTGACGCCTTCAAAGCCGTGGGCGAGAAAGAGTTTCTCTGCGTATTCCAGCAGTGCAGTCCTGGTGTCTTTAGGTTGTTTGCTGTGAGTTTTCATTTAAACAGTGTTTTAAGCGCTGTTTAAATGCCTGTCAAGAAATTAATTGCTTAGTGCATTTCCTGGCGACGAAAAAGAACAGCCCCGCCCTTTCCTTTGCAGGACAGGCGAGGCTGGAAATTAAACGGTGGCTTTGTTCTGTCAGTTGATCAAAGCTCCAGGTCTTACTTAAAAAGCGAACTCCGGACCTTTCTCTGGCTTGTCTTCGGAGTCGCCTTCGCTGTCGGAGGCAGGTGCGTCAGCCGGAATGGTTTCGCTGTCGGCGCCGAAAGGCTGGTCAATATTGATATCCTGGCTATCATCCCCGAGTGAAATGTCGCTTGCAACTTCTCCAACGGGGTCTTCTTCCTCGTCGAGGAAGTCGAAGCCGAAGTCGGCAGAACCATCATCAGACTGCTCCGGTTCTTCATTGTTTTCATCAACGACAGGCTCCGGTTCTTCTGCCATTGTCTGCCCAGGAGAAAAGAAGCCACGCAAGTTGAATTTCGCCTTGTGTTCGGCCAGATCCTTGCCGCACTTCTTGCAGCTGTCCAGGTGATCAAAGCTGTGATATCCGCATTTTGGACACTTCATAGGTTCTCCTCGTGATTCAGGTTGCATTGCTGTCGGCAGGGGCATGCTGCCAATCGCCATAAAGATACTGCAAGATGGGGGTCGCTGCCAAGCCTGCAGTTTCTGTGCGTAGAATTCGTGGGCCAAGATGCACAGCCTGGAATCCTGCTGCTGTTATAGAGGTAATCTCCGCCGCTGAGAAACCACCTTCCGGACCGATGAGCAGCCTGACCCCTGTGGGGGGCTCCTTTGGCAGGACATCTGCAAGTGCCACCGAACCGGCTTCCCATAGTACCAACTTGAGATCGTTGGATGCTTCGTCGAGTGCAGTTGCCAGTTTTTGTAGTGGTTTCACCTCCGGCAGAAAGCTGCGACGGCTCTGTCTGGAAGCTTCGCTGACGATCCTATGCCAGCGCTGCACACGTTTGGTCAAGCGTGCTGTGGTCAGATGCGGAATGGCATGGTCAGTCTCTATCGGTTGAAAACAGCTCACGCCCAGCTCCGTACCCTTTTGCAAAATCAGGTCAAACTTGTCTCCTTTCGGTAGCGCCTGCAGCAGGGTGATCGGCAGGGTTACGTCTTTCTCCCGCCAGCGGCGTAGCACCCGGGTTGTCACCTGCTTTGGTTGCAGTTGCTCAAGCTGGACCTCGCAGCATTGGCCGAAACCGTCAAGCAGAAGAACGACGGCTCCCGGCTTGATGCGCAGGACATTGCGCAGGTGATGATAAGGCTCGCCTGCAATAACAATCTGGTCACTTTGCAGACTCTCGATCGGTACAAAAAAGCGCAAAGGGTCACTCATGATGTCCTCTCAACAGTCTTGAGTTGGTGTTGATAGACGAGACAGGTCCACTCATCACGGTGGTTTGTAGAAAGAGGTGTCAGTGGGAAATTGGCGAAGCCGTCAATGACCTGCTGCTCCTGCTCGATCAGGATTCCTGAGAGAACCAGGCGGCCTTGCGGTGCGAGACGTTAGACAAGGTGGGCTGCCAGACGAATATTCTCTCCTGCCAGAATGTTAGCCAGGACAAGATCATATTGCCCCGGGATTTCATCCAGGCTCTTGTCTGTGATGGTTATCTTGCCGGAGAGTTGGTTCTGCTCAACGTTCTCGGTCGCAACCCTGCAGGCCTCGAGGTCGATATCACATGCAAGCACTTCTTCTGCACCAAGTTCTGCTCCGGCCATAGCCAGGATTCCGGAGCCGGTGCCGACATCCAGAATGCGTTGCGGTGGGCAGTTGCTTTCAAAGTGGTCTGACAGGGCCTCCAGACAGAGTCCTGTGGTGGCGTGAGTGCCGGTGCCAAAGGCTTGTCCCGGGTCAAGAGTGAGTACCGCTTCGTTGCCTGTTGACGGCCAGTCGATCCACGAAGGATGGATGACAAGGCGGTTGCCGATCTTGAAGGGAGGGAAGTGCTGCTGCCAGTCACTTGCCCAGTCGTGGCTAGCCAGTTCCCGGTAATTCAGGTGGATTTCAGCCAGTTCCGGATAGATGCCGGACCACTCGGATATGCCCTGTTGTACACTCAGGCAGAGATCCTCTGCATTTTCCGGATAGATGAAATAAGCTCTCAGAACCGGATCGTTGGCGAGAGACTCAGCTGTCGGTACAATAAAAGTGTCCAGAGTCTTTTCCGCTGCCGTTATACCGGTACAGCCCAGATCCACTAAGATCTGGGAGACTAGATCGACAGTTTGGTCCGGTATAGTAAGAGACATTTCCAGCCATTTATTTGCCATGAAGGTTGTTTAGCGAAGTTTATGAGGCATTGCAATAGAAATTCTTGACCTGCAGACGCTGGCTCTGGAATAATAGTGTATAGTCTAATGAGAGCACAGAGAGATATATAAAAAAATAACCTGAGTGGTTTGTGCCGAGTTGTTGGAAGTGGCTGATTTGTCATTGCAAACCACTTGGAGAGGGTTGTTTGGTGTTTGCTTTTTCATTAGATTCTGTTAGACTTTGTCGGTGTTTTCATGAGGAAATGTAATGTTAACTGGCCAGGCAATTTATCTGCTTTCTGATGCAACCGGTGAAACCGCCGAAAAAATGGTCATGGCAGCCCTGACCCAATTCCGTGACAAGCCGGTTCGCATGAAGCGAGTCAACAACGTTCGTACCAAGAACCAGGTCTACGAGGCTCTGGATGAAGCTCTTGGCAATCGCGGTCTCGTCGTGTACACGATTGTCAATCGAGACCTTGCTCAATTAATTCATGATGAGTGCGATGGCCTGGGTCTGATCAGTATTGATTTGTTGACGCCCCTGTTAATGAAGGTTGCTCATTACCTCGGTCGTTCACCAAAAGAAACCCCCGGTTTGTTGCACGGGATTGACGAGGCTTATTTTCGCCGTATCGAGGCGATCGAATTTACTGTCAAACATGATGACGGCCAGGAACCACGTAATCTCTATCAGGCCGATATCGTCCTGGTCGGGATTTCACGAACAAGCAAAACACCTCTTTCTATTTACCTGGCACATAGAGGCTGGAAGGTTGCCAATGTGCCCTTGGTCAAAGGGATTGATCCGCCGTCGCAGCTTTTTGAAGTCGATCCGAAGAGGATTGCCGCACTTGTTATTGATCCTCAGAGATTGGTCGAAGTGCGTGCGGCACGGCTACGCAACCTGGGGCAGGACCCCAGGGCAGCCTATGCCGATTATGAAGAGATTGAAGAGGAGTTGAAGTACGCCAAGAAGTTCTTCAGGGGTTACCCTTGGGTGGTGATCGATGTTTCCAGCAAGGCCATTGAGGAAACTGCCAATGAAGTCCTGGTCCGTTTGGGTTTGAAATAGCTTGTTGTTGCTTTACTGACTATAAATTTTGTAGATCGAGAAATATAACGAGAAACCATATAACGCAAGAACTAAAGGAGAAATCATCATGCGCATTCTTGTGGTGGAAGACGAAAAGAAAGTTGCCAGCTTTATCCAGCGTGGCCTGGAAGGCGAAGGGTTCGAAGTTGATGTTGCCAGTGATGGTGAATCTGGTGTCGAACTCGGAACACAGAACACTTACGATCTGATTCTTATGGACATCATGCTACCGAAGATGGATGGTTTGTCGGCGGTCAAAGCTTTGAGAGAAAAGGATGTGGTTGCCCCGGTCCTCTGTCTGACGGCCAAGGATACGGTTGAAGATATTGTGGCCGGACTCAATTCAGGTAGTGACGACTATCTGACCAAGCCGTTTGCTTTTGCCGAACTCCTGGCAAGAGTGCGGGCTCTGGTGCGTCGCGGTAGCCATGAGCGAGGTGCGGAAATCACTTACGCAGATTTACGTCTCGATCCGGTGGCACACAAAATCTGGCGCGGCGATACTGAAATTGACCTGACAGCCAAGGAATATGCCCTACTGGAGTTCTTCATGCGCAATCCTGAGACAACCCTGACCAGGACCATGATTGCAGAGCATGTCTGGGATTATAACTTTGATTCCTTTACCAATATCATCGATGTCTACGTCAACTACCTGCGTAAGAAAGTCGATCGTGACTTCTCCAAGAAGTTGATTCATACCGTTCGTGGCATCGGTTACGTCCTTAAGGAGGAGTAGGTTTGGTCGTTTCGCCATTACGGTCGATCCGAGTCCGCATGACCTTTTGGTACGCTATGACACTGGCTGTCATCCTGGCAGTCAGTGCGCTTTTTTCGTATCACTACTTTTCCCATAATTTGGGTAAACAGGTAGACCGTCAGGTCAGGGGCATTGCCCGCACTCTTGATCAACACCGTGCCGAAATTATTCAGGACAGCAGTGCAGAACTGGACTGCGGTGGCCTGCAAAAGCTGACCCATAGCAACAACTGGGGAGCTTACCTGCTTCTGCGTGATGCCAGCTTGCGACAAGTTTGTGCATCGGACAACCTGCTTGAGGACGAGCTTCCCTTCGGGCCGGTTGCGCGCCAGCAGGTGCGTTGGCTGAATGAACATCTGGAGACAGTTGATCTGGAGGATTTCGGGCGTTTGCGGTTGCTCTCCTATCCCTTGGTGGAGAATGACCGCCTGGTGGGGGTTGTTCAGGTTGGCCTGGAACTTGGCCCCCTGTATGAAACAATTGAAGAACTGCGCCTGATCTTCCTGGTGGTTGGCCCCTTTGCTATCTTCTGGTTGTGTCTAGGTTGCTGGTTGTGGGCTGAACGTACCATTGCACCAATTATTGAAATCACTGAAGCGGCCCAGGGGATTACCGCAGACAACCTTTCACGTCGCCTGCCCTTGGGTGGCCATCAGGATGAACTTACGCAGATGGCTGCTTGCCTGAACCAGATGCTCGATCGCCTGGACAAATCGTTTCGCCGTGTTCGTCAGTTTTCCGGTGACGCCTCCCATGAATTGCGCACGCCGCTTACCATTCTGCGCGGTGAAACCGAGGTCACTCTGCGCTGGGCCAAGACTCCGGATGAGTTTCGTGACATGCTACGTTCCAATATGGAAGAGATTGATCGCATGGAACGGATCATTGAGAGCTTGCTGACCCTGACCAAAAGTGAAGTAGGCGAACTGAAGCTGGAAATTAAAGAGCTTAGCTTGAGCGACCTGGTGCAGGAGCTTTACCTGCAGAGCCGTATCTTGTGTGAGACAAAAAAAGTCGATGTTCAACTGCTTCTTGAGGTGGACGAGGAAATTCGTATCCGGGGTGATGATCTGCGTCTGCGACAAATGTTCCTCAACCTGATTTCCAATGGTGTCAAATATACGCCTGAAGGTGGTCACTTGAAAATTGTTCTGGCAATGGACAATGGCTTTGCCCGCGTTGATATCAAAGACTCAGGTATAGGTATGCCTGCCGAACATCTACCGCATATCTTTGATCGTTTTTACCGGGTGGATAAGGCTCGCAATCGTATGGACGGAGGAACCGGTCTCGGGCTGTCAATCGTCAAGTGGATTGCCGAGGCTCACGGTGGAAGCATTTCGGTAACATCCGAAGTCAACAAGGGACGTTCCTTCTCTGTGCGCCTGCCGATTGATGGTCCGGAAGAAGGTAAGCATCCCAAAACAACCATTCTGGAATAATCATCCATAACTGCACATATCAACAGTCGGTTTCTGTAGCCTTGGCGATTGACAGCTTGTCCATTGGTTATTACATTTATTCTACCTGTATCCGGGAGCAACACATTTAGCCGCGGATAACAGGGGTTAATAACCCCAATGGAGGAAACTATGAGCAAGTTGTTCCGTCTTGATGTCCCTTTTCTGGTTCTGTTCCTGGTGTGCTGCTGGGCGCTTCCTGCCAACGCCCAGCCCCCTGATTTCGTTGACTTGGCTGAGCAGCTCAAACCATCAGTTGTTAACATCAGTACCGCCAAAACTGTCAAGTCCCGCACTCCTTCGTTTCGTGGGCCCAGAAGCCCTGGTGGCGTCGATATGTTTGATGAATTCTTTGAACGCTTTTTCCGCGAAGCGCCGCAATCATCACGCAAGGTACGCTCACTCGGTTCAGGTTTTATTATTTCTGAAGATGGCTACATCCTGACTAATGATCATGTGGTTGATGGGGCAGATGAGATCAAGGTCAAACTCTCTGACGGTCGTGAGTTCAAAGGCGAGGTGCGTGGTCTTGATCCTAAACTTGACCTGGCATTGATCAAGATTGAGGCAGGGGAAAATCTTCCGGTTGCCAAGCTTGGCGATAGCGACAAGATCAGGGTCGGCGAATGGGTGATGGCGATTGGCAACCCTTTTGGTCTGGAGCAGACTGTTACGGTGGGGATCGTTTCCGCCAAGGGGCGGACGATTGGTGCCGGGCCCTACGATGATTTTATCCAGACCGATGCATCGATCAACCCAGGCAACTCCGGTGGCCCTCTGTTCAACGTAAAGGGTGAGGTCATCGGCATCAATACGGCTATTGTTGCCGGCGGTCAGGGGATCGGTTTTGCCATTCCTATTTATATGGCCAAGCAGATTATCCCCCAACTGCGCGATGAAGGGTATGTGACCCGTGGCTGGCTGGGTGTGTCTTTGCAGGCCCTGGATGAAGAGCTGGCCGATTCCTTCGGGCTGAAAAATAGCCATGGCGCCCTGATCAACGAGGTTGTCGTAGATTCTCCTGCCGAAAAGGCAGGATTGAAGCGCGGCGATATTATTCTGGCTTACAACGGTCACACGGTTGAAGAACTTAACGACCTGCCGCGTCTGGTAGCGGAAACTCCTGTCAACAAAACTGTAAAAATCAAAATTTTCCGTGATGGCAAGGAGCGCAAGGTCAAGGTTAAAATCGGTAAATTGGATGAGGGTGAACGGGAAATCTCTGCCCGGGGTGATGAAAACGGCGGTGCGCTCGGTATCACCGCTGCCAATGTGACGCCGGAGCTGGTGAAGCGCTATAGCCTGGAGGGTAACGAGGGTGTCCTGATTGTCAGGGTTGACCCTGATGGCTCGGCCGCCGAGGCTAATTTGCAGGTCGGTGATCTGATCATTGAGGCTGATGGTAAAGAGGTTAATTCAGTCAGGAAATTTGAAGAAATTATAGGCAAGATGTCGACCGGCGACGTTTTACGTCAGTTGATTCAACGCAAAGCGACTCTGCTTTATACGACGGCGACACTGCAGTAGGCTGCCGCGTGTTTGTCTGAGAACAAAAGCGTCTGAGAACAAAAGCCGTCTGAGAACAAAAGCCGTCTGAGAACAAAAGTCCTTGCTGTGAATGCAGCGAGGGCTTTTGTGTTGATGGCCTTTGCCAAACCTCCATTGCTTGTTAAAGAAAAGTGCCCGGCTGGAAACCCAGCCGGGCATAACAGAAGGCAAATATGTTCAGCTTCGTTGTTTAGAAGCGGTAACCAAGACCAACATAAGTGTAGTAGGCATCTCCGTCTTCGTCACCGTAGACGTACTCTTCGTCAGAGTTGAACACGTCGTAGGTAAAGGATGCCGTAGTGTACAGCGCGTCGGTGAACATGTATTCACCACCGACAGTGATCTGGTACTGCTCGTACGACAGATCGGAATAGGAGTCAATAATGTTGTTTTGCTCCACGGTGTTGTAAGCGCCAATTGGTCCACTAGCTGTGGTCAGGCTGGGGCGGTCCTGGAAATCCCAGTCCCAAGAGTAATCGGCGTAATTGTACATAAAGCTTGCATTGAGTTTCAGTTGTTCTGTTGCCTGATAATCTGCACTCAGGGAAAGGGTGTGTACATCGGTATCGGTTTCAGCAACACTGCATATCGATCCAAACTGGATCGACGAGTTGGTGTTCGCTCAGCCGTGGTACCAACCGACGCACATCTGATTCTCTGTCTCCTGCTTGTTGAAGTTATACGCCATGGCCAGATTCAACTTGTTATTCGGTGCATACCAGAAGGTGATGCCCGGAACGTAGGTTGTCTCTTCATACTTGACGTCGCTATTTTCCTCGAAACGATAACGGAAGTAGGCTGTTAATGCCATGTTCGCCGCTGGTGACCAGGTAGTGCTGATCTTGGCTTCATGGACTTCATCAGGCTGGTCTGTTGACTCAAGACCGCGAGAAGGATAGATGGAGTTCCAATAGTACACACCATCAGTGTTGCCTTCGGCAAGTGGGTCAGGGTTAGTGGGCGCAAGTGGATCATCCCTATAATCGGCTGTCAACAGGTAGGAAAGATCTCCGTCGACAATAGCATCAGGATGCCCTTGAGCTATACCAGTATGCGCACCCTGTAACGGATCATCGATGTCCTGATACGTGTAGCTAAAGCGAGTATTGAGCCCCTTGGCAAGACGGCTGTTTACAGCAACCTTGTACGTGTGAGTTTCGGTTTCGCCCAACTCTTCTTCCTCGCGCTCGACGTCTTCATAATCATAGCCAAGACGCAATGTGGTCCCACGAGCTACACGATAGACTGC
>JAUWTX010000226.1 GCA_030614505.1 Desulfuromonadales bacterium | reverse complement strand
CAGGTACAGCTATACCGTCAGAGGCGCGTGGCAGTGTAATAACGCCGAACTGATCCGTATCGAGCAGATGCTCGGTCCCGTCAGAATCACCGAGCAGTCGCTGATCATCGGCCATGACATAGCCTTCGCCATCAAACACGCTGTCAGCTTGCAACATGACGATGTCGGTGTCTGCCCCGGCTGCATCAGTCAGGGTACCGAAGGGGTCTTCAATCGTGCCAGCACCACCTGCTCCGGCGTCATTGATATGTGTGAAGTCAATTGCGATTGAGTTGTAAGTGAGAGGAGTGCTGCCAGTCGTTCCTTCACGCACCGTAACGATATCGGGATCACGCACAACGCGCTCGGTCATGCGCTTTTCAAGGGCTGTTAAGGAAGAGGTCGGCTGTGAGAAAGTCTCCCCGCCGAAGGGGATGCGCACACGGGCGGTAAAGTAGTAGTCAGTGTCGCGTTCACTGTCGTCACGGATTTCACCGCCGACTTCAAAGAGGGAGCCGTCCCAGCCAAACATGTCGGGGAAGCGAACTTCAAGGCGGCCTTTCGGGCCGGTAATTTTGTCAACGTGGGAGGCGTCAAAGTAGAAACCGCCGACATAAGCGCGAATTTCAGGATAAGCAAGGCCGGGGAGCAAGCCGCCGACTTCAAAGTCGAAACCGCTCATCGACTTCTCGTAGCTGCCGCCGTACATGAGATAGTTGCCCTGGTAAACGAAGCTGTCAACGCCGGTCAGGCCGTCGATTTCCTCTTCGTCTTCATCGGCGAGGTAGAGGTTGAAGCGAGCATCGTATTTTTCGGAGAGAGCCTCGGCGCCGAGGGTCCATTGCCGGAAAGTGTTGTCGTACTGGGTTTCGCGGACATCGAAGAAACCGTAGCCGCCAATGATCCAGTCAGTCATCATGTAACGATAGCCAAGACCAAAATTGCCTTCCTTGGCCTCGTTGTCATCCCGCTGGACACGCAGGTCAAGATAGAACATGGAGTCAGTGCCCTGCAGGATCGGGACAAAGAAGTCGACATCGCCCAGGCTGCGCTCGTTGCCCAGTTTTCCAGTAATGTCAATATGGGGCCCCCACTTGTTCGTGGTGGCTGCAGAAGCGGTCATTGGTACAGGCAGGAGGATCAGCGAGAAGATCAGCACAAAAACCCCGAGATCGCGGAAGATCAGCGGAACTTCCCGGTGGAGTACTTTGCGGTTAATCTGTTCTTCAGAAACTTTGTGGATGATCGAAGAGAAAAACTTGCCGATACGGGAATGATCGAAATGCATCTGGTGCCTCCTGTCAGGGGAACCCTGAATAAAAAACAAACGCTAGACACTCCTTTCCATACGGAAAGGAGTGTCAAACTCAACAATTGAATTAGTGCTGTAATTGCGAGGGGTTGTGGAGTGCTTCCAATGTGTTACCCGTGGAAGTTACATTACAATCAAACCCTCCAAGCGTATAAAATAAAACAACTTTCTACTTTGGTGCAAGATAAAAAAACATAAAGAGAACAAATGTTTGCAATCGATAGCCTCCGGTAATACGCGTGAAACGCTTTACCTGGTGTTTGCCGAAAACCCAGCAAAATAAAGATGTGTGATTAATTGTTTTACAGGGACAAAATTTAACATATTTTCTTTTGATTGCAATCGACGGCAAAAAGAAAAAGTCCCGGCAGAAGATGGTCTGCCGGGACTTTTTTGAAGTGTCGTGCTCTGAGTTATGAATAAGCGGTCTAGTTGATCTGCACAATCGTCCCGTTCTGCACTTGGAGAAGGAAGAGTACCTTGTCAGCTTCGCCAATAAAGTCGAACCGGGTAGCACCGGTGACTCCGGGGTAATTCTGCAATTGTACCAGGGCACGTCGCAGATCTTCGCGGTTACGAATACTCGAATCGTTGAGTAGCGACAGCATGATGCCGGCGATGTCGTAACCCTGAGCCTCGAGAATGGTCGGTTCCTCGTTGTACTGGCTAAAGTAGCGTTCAGCGAACTCTTGGACAAAGGGGTAGGTGCTATGACGGAAGAAACCATCGGTAAAAACGGCACCCTCCACGAACTGGCGGGTTAAGCGTGGCAACTCGGCATCGTTCCAGCCGTTGGGCCCGAGCAATTGGATCTCTTCCAGGCCGTAGAAGGCCAGTTGTGGGGCGATCAGGCTGATGCGGTCTGCATAATCAGGAACAAAAAGCGCCTCAAAGGGTGGCGGCTCTTTTTAGTTGACATAGGAACCATCCGGATTCCTTTCCTGCTCTTCATCGGCAGCATTCGGATCCAGACCCTGCAGCAAGCGAACCTGATGGCGGAAGTCGGTCTGGTCGGTGAGATAGCTTTGCTCTGCGATGATTTCTCCGCCGCGATCTATGATTTCTTCACGGAAGATTTCGGCGAAATGTTCACCTTGCCGGGTCTGTGGACTCAAGATGCCGAATTGAGAAAAGCCGCGTTCTTCCATGGCGTAATCTATCAGCGCCCTGACCTGCAGTTGCGGAGTCAGTGAATTACGGAAGACATAGAGACTTGAGGCGGCCAGCCCCTCTTTTTGTGACATTGTCAAGAGCGGTGTACGTTCCTGATTGGCACGCCTGGCCGCACCTTGTGCAGCATTGCCCACCAGGGGCCCGATAATTCCCATGACGCGATCGCTGATCGCTAACTCGGCAACCTGCTGGGTGGCAACTGTTTCGTCCCCGGCCGTATCGCGAAAAATGAAGCGAACCGGGATGTAAGGACGAAACTCTTCCTGAGCCAGTTCCATACCGCGCTGGACCCGTTGGCCAAATGCTGCGTAGCGGCCACTCAGAGGAAGGAGTACGCCGATAGCCCGCTGTAACTGCGTCGGGTCAGTTAGCTGTGATAGCAATGCCAGGGCTTCTTCACGGTAGGCAAAGCCGGCCGGTGCTGCCATGGCTGCTGTGGCCCATTCCTGAGCCAGCTCTTTCTGTCCCGCTGCCAGGGCTCGCCAGCCGAGTTGCAGCATCGCCAGGTAGGCAACCGGTTTGTCACGATACATGAAGGCCGTTTCGGCGAGGTCTGCTTCACTGAAACGATCACTCAGGAGGGTGTAAATACGTGTCAGAACATCGCGAGGAGTTTCCTCCCCTTCAACCATCAGGGCCTGTTGGTACAAGTAGAGAGCCTTGAATGGCTCATCAAGAGCAAGCAGCCCTTCAGCCAGAGAAAGGTAACGTTCCTGGCGATCCTGAAGCGCCCAGTTTTGCGTATTGAGTTGCAGGAGTTGATCGACTGCGCGAACCGCATCACCCATTTGCAGCAGTAGTTCACTTTGTAAGAGAATGCTGGCAGGATTGTGTGCCTCTTCAGTCATCTGCTCCAGGTAGTCGAGGGCACTGGTCGGATCGTTGAGATCGCGATGGATATTGGCCAGATAATAATAGGCCTGGTTGATCAGATCGGAATCGGGCTGGCTGATGACAAAACCACGCAGTAGACCGGCCGCCTCATTCAACTTGCCGGCATGGTAGTGATCCAGTGCTCGCTGCATGGCGATGTCAGCCGGCGAAGTGGTTGTTTCAGCTGGCGAAACAGTTATTTCAGTCTGTTGCGCCAGAACATCAGGCACACCGGTACTCAAGAGTATGAGCAGCGAGAGACAGACGATCTTGAAGTGCATTAGTCGAATAACTCTTTAACCTTGTCGAAAAAGCTTTTGCCCATGGGGTGGATATCTTCACCTTCTTCTTTGGCAAACTCGTCGAGTAGTTCCTTCTGACGGGCTGTTAAACTGGTTGGTGTTTCCACCCTTACGATAACCAGTTCATCACCCCTTCCATAGCCTTGCAGGACTGGAATGCCTTTGCCTGCGAGTTTGAAGATCTTACCGCTCTGGGTACCGGCAGGAACTTTGAGTTTAACTTTACCTTCCAGGGTCGGGACTTCAAGCTCGCAGCCCAGCGCGGCCTGGGGAAAGGAGATGGGAGCCTCACAGATGAGGTCGTTCCCCTCCCGGTGGAAAATCGGGTGGTCTTTGACGGTGATAACAACATAAAGATCACCGGGATGCCTCCCTTTTGTTCCGGGCTCTCCTTCGCCACTCATCTTAAGTCGGTTGCCTGATTCTACACCTGCAGGGATTTTCAGGGAAAGGGTCTTTTGTCCGCGAGTCAGGCCTGTGCCGTGGCAAT
>JAUWTX010000032.1 GCA_030614505.1 Desulfuromonadales bacterium | reverse complement strand
GATATTTAACAGCTAATTCTGTGCTTTCGTCATAAAGCAACGCTGTCATTTTTGTTTTTACTGTCGAGAGCTGATTTGGGCAACAGCCCGTACACATTCCACAAAATCTGTGGATAACGCAAAAAATGTGAAATGTGTAGACGCGACCCCTTACCCTCATGAAATAGTGTGAATCCCCTCGACAACCAGCTTTGCTACTATCAGGTAGCGGACAAATTTTCCTGCGGTGACTAAAAGGAGAAATCGCCAGAACCTGGTTCGCAGGATGCCAGCAGCCAGGCAAAGCGGATCTCCGAGCACCGGCACCCAGGAGAAAAGCAGTGCCCAACTGCCGTAACGGGAAAAATATTGTTCAGCGCGTTGCTGGCTTTCATGACTGATCCGTAAAATACGTTGCACTAGGAAAGGACCGCCCCACAAACCGATGGCATAAGTCGTTAAGGCACCACAACTGTTGCCAACCGTTGCGACCAATACAACGATCGATGAATCGAAACCATTGAGAATCAGGACAGCCAGAAGCCACTCGCTACCAAGAGGCAACAGGGTGGAGGCCAGAAAGCTGAGCAGAAAAAGCGCCGGATAGCCATGTTCAAGTAGCAACTGTTCCAACGGGGTATTCCTTTATGGGAGACATTTATGCCATGATGGAGCCTTGTTAATACCATCTTGGCACGAGGTCGCCATGCATCGAAACATTTTCGTTATCTTTATCCTCTTTTTTTACGCCGTTTTATTTGCCGGTTGCGATTCCGGGCCGAAAATCACACCGCTCGGGCAGGACACCATAGTACTGGCTTTCGGCGACAGCCTCACGCATGGCAATGGAGCCTCTGCCGGGCAATCTTATCCGGATGTCCTGGCCAATCTGCTGGGCAGGCCAGTCATCAATGCAGGCGTTCCCGGCGAGATTTCCGCCGCTGGCCTCAAGCGGCTTCCCGGTATACTCGAAAGACACAACCCAACACTGGTTATTCTATGCCACGGCGGCAACGATTTATTGCGCCGACTCGATCAGGAGGAGACCTTCCGCAATCTCAAAGCGATGGTCGAGTTGATCCGAAAGCGCGGGGCCGATGTCGTACTGATTGGTGTTCCGAAACTAGGTTTTGGCCTCGAAATTCCGAAACTTTATTCATCTGTAGCCGAAGAATCAGCCGTCCCTTTCGAGGGAGACATTCTTCTCGACCTGCTGGGTGACAACAGCATGAAAAGCGATGTCATCCATCCCAACGCCACCGGCTACCGTCTTATGGCCGAGGCTATTTACGAGCTCATCAACAAAGCACAGCGGAAGTAGGACAACCATTGGCAAAAGAGAACCTCGACAGATTCATTCCGTGTAGTCGGGCTGAAATGGCACAACGTGGCTGGGACGAACTTGATGTGCTCTTCGTCACCGGCGATGCCTATATTGATCATCCAGCCTTCGGCACACCACTGCTCGCCCGTCTGCTCGAAGCTGATGGTTATCGTGTCGGTATCCTCGCCCAACCGGACTGGCGCGATCCGGAAGTTTTCAAAATCATGGGTCGTCCGCGTCTGTTTGCCGCCATCTCTGCCGGCGCCATGGATTCTATGGTCAACCGTTACACTGCGGCCAAGAAAGTTCGTAATGACGACGCCTACACCCCGGGCGGACGGGCCGGTACCCGGCCGAACCGGGCAGTGATCGCCTATACTGCAGCTGTCAAGGGCGCATTCAAGGGGCTACCGACAATAATCGGCGGCATCGAAGCGAGCTTGCGTCGACTCGCGCATTACGATTACTGGGACAACAAGGTCAGACGCTCAGTGCTGGTCGACAGCAAGGCTGATATGCTGCTTTTCGGCATGGCCGAATCTGCTCTCTCCTCCCTGGCAAAGCGAATGCAGGCAGGAGAATCAATCGACAGTATCACTGATCTGCGCGGTACAGCCTTCATAGCCAGAACCGAGCCTGATGATGCTGTCAGATTGCCCTCTTTCGAAGAAGTCAACGCAAGCACTGACGCTTACAACAAAGCGTTCAAACTGGCCTCAGAACAAAAGAACCCTTTCAGTGGTAAAGCGTTGCTGCAGACCCACGGTAAACGTCTTGTCGTGGTCAACCCGCCAGCCATGCCACTGGAGGAAGGGCAACTCGACCGCATCTACGCCCTGCCCTTTTTAAAGCTACCACATCCATCGTACTGCGAACCGATCCCGGCTTACGGGCAAATCAAATTTTCCATCACCAGCCATCGAGGCTGCTGTGGCGGCTGTGCATTCTGCGCTATCACCCACCACCAGGGTAAGACGATCCAGTCGCGATCTGAGAAATCGGTGCAAGATGAGCTTGATCGATTGAGCCGTCACCCGGAGTTTCGTGGCACGGTAACGGATGTCGGCGGACCGACTGCGAACATGTACGGCCTACACTGTAGCGACCCAGAGGCTCAAGCTGCCTGCCGCCGTGAGAGCTGTCTCTACCCGCAGATCTGCAAACACCTTGACACACGTGACGACCGGGCCGTGGCCCTGTTGCGCAAATTACGCAAACATCCGGCCATCAAACACCTGTTCGTCGCCTCGGGGATCCGCTTCGATCTGCTTAACCGTCAACCTGACTATTTTTCCGATTTGATCAAACATCACGTCGGCGGCCTGCTCAAAGTGGCTCCCGAATCGAGTAGCCCTAAGGTCACAAAAATCATGCGTAAACCGGGGCCAAAAGTCTTTGAGCAGTTTCTGCAACGCTTCCGCGAGCAGAGTAGCAACTTAGGGAAGAAACAGGCCATTGTCCCCTACTTCATCAGCGCTCACCCAGGTTGCACTCTCGATGACATGATTGATGTCGCCCTTTTCCTGAAAGAACACAATTTACGCGTGGAGCAGGTCCAGGAGTTCACACCGACTCCGGGCAGCCTGGCCACCTGTATCTACCATACCGGTCGCGATCCACTTACAGACGAAACAGTGCATGTACCCCGCAACGCGATAGAGCGGCGGCTGCAGAAGTCATTGCTGCTCTGGCACCTGCCTGAAAAACGCAAAGATGTACTCGAAGCTCTCAGGCAGTGTAACCGGGAGGAATTGGCCGGCCGATTATTGAGCATCCAGGGGAGGCCTGCCGACAAGGGATCCAGACCGCCCCGGCACACAAAACACAAAAGCAAGAAGCGACCCCGGTAACAGACCACAGAAGCTCAGCCCTTTCCTGATAATATTGGCTTTTCAAACTCATATCGTTATGATGTCTGAACACTCTTAAAGAAGGTTCGTTATGGAACGTCTACTTGATGAGATCGAAGTCCGCGTGCTTGGCTGCCTGGTCGAAAAGGATCTGGCTACACCCGAGTACTATCCACTGACTCTCAACGCTCTGACCAACGCCTGCAACCAGAAATCGAATCGCGAACCGGTCATGCTTCTGGAAAGCACCGACGTGGTTCGAGCGCTCGACAGTCTGCGCCAGAAACAGATGGCTCACCAATCGGCAGAGGGCGTGCGTTCAGCCAAGTACTGTCATAACCTGGAAGGGGTGCTGGGGCTGGATCCCGAAGAGTTGTCAATCCTTGCCGAATTGCTGTTGCGTGGTCCGCAAACCATCGGTGAATTGCGCAACCGTGCCGAACGCATGTATCCAGTAGGCGATCTACAGGCTGTTGAGGAATTGTTGCAGAACCTGATGGAGAGAGGTGAGCCACTGCTGACTCGACTGCCACGCCAGCCGGGACGCAAGGAGCAGCGTTTTGCTCATCTGCTGTCCGGCACACCGAAGATCGAGGAGACGTCATCCTTGCCAGCAGAGCCGGCCAGGCTACAGGTTGCGGCAGAGAACGATCGGATTACCAAACTGGAGCAGGATGTTGCCACACTCCGTGCCGAACTGGATGAAGTTCGCAATCAGTTGAAATTGTTTCAGGCCCAGTTCGAATAGCAGACCTGACGACCAGCACTATGCCAGAACTCGCCGTTCTATATGACCCGCAAGCTGGAAACTGGCTACGCTTCAGTGATCCTCTTGAAGAGATTGAAATCCACACACTGGACGAGGTCCTGTCCACTTTGGAGTACATAGAGGATCGCGTAGAAAAGGAAGGTCTCTTTGCCGCCGGTTTTGTCAGCTACGAAGCTGCCTCAGCTTTTGATGATGCCTTGAAAACCCACGCGCCGGGAGAATTCCCTCTGCTGCGTTTCGGACTATTCGCTGCGGCAGAACGAATCGACCTGCCGACTCCTGCCGGGACACCTGACCTCCCGGACTGGCAGTCAGAGGAGACTGCCGCCAAATTTTCAAAAAAAATTGATAGAATCCATACGGCCATTGCCCGCGGCGAAACTTATCAGGTCAACCTGACCTTTCCTCTTACCAGTGATTTTTCTCAAGATCCCTGGCCATTCTTTTTGCACCTGGTTCGCAACCAGCAGGCCACAGGCGCCGGTTACCTGGAAACCGACCGTTGGGCTATCTGTTCCGTTTCTCCAGAGCTTTTCTTTAGCAGAAATGGTGATTATCTGACGATGCGACCGATGAAAGGAACTGCACCGCGCGGACGTACTCTCGAAGAGGACTATCACCAGGCAGACAATCTGCAGAAATCAGCCAAAAACCGCGCCGAAAACATCATGATTCTCGACATGGTACGCAACGACCTGGGACGACTGGCGCCACCCGGCGAGGTTTGGGCCAAAGATATCTGTACCCTGGAAAAATATCCCACTGTCTGGCAGTTGACATCGACAGCCACCGCTCGCAGCAAAGCATCGCTGGCAGAAATCTTTCAGGCACTCTTCCCCTGTGCCTCGATCACTGGCGCCCCCAAGGTTAAAACCATGCAGATCATAAACGCGGCCGAAGCAAGACCGCGTCAGATTTACACCGGCACCTTCGGCTGGATAGCACCAGGCAGGCAGGCACACTTCAATGTCGCCATCCGTACCGTACTGGTTGATCAACAGAACAAACATGCCACATATGGCGTCGGTGCAGGTATCACCTGGGATTCTGACAGCGCTGATGAATACCGGGAATGCCTCGATAAAGCCGCCGTTCTCTCACGACCGATTGGCTCTTTCGCATTGATTGAAACCTTGCGCTGGACACCCGGCAAAGGATACTTCATCCTGCCGGAACATCTGGATCGTCTGCAGGCATCTGCAGACTATTTCAATATTGATTGCAGCATTGAGCACGTCAATAATTACCTGCTGGCACTGATTGAGAACTTTTCAGAGACACCCCGTAGAGTCCGGCTTCTGCTGCACAATGACGGCCGACTGGAGGGATCATTTACAATGATTGATCCTCCTCCATCAGCACCGTTGAAGATCCGCCTGGCATCACGACCCGTTGATTCACAAAATGTATTTCTCTACCACAAAACCACGCAACGACAACTCTATGAGACCTGCCTCGCCGAGGTGAAAGATGCCGATGAAGTCGTACTCTGGAATGAACGTGGTGAGGTAACTGAGTGCTGTACCGCGAATCTGGTCGTTGAAATATCGGGAAGGCTTTTAACACCACCTGTCAACTGCGGTCTTTTGCCAGGGACTTATCGAAAGTTTCTGTTGCAGAGGGGTATCTTAACAGAGCAAGTGCTGACTATTGACGACCTACGCAACAGTTCACAAATCTATCTGATCAATGCTGTCAGAAAATGGAGACGGGCGGTACTCTGTGAACAACGTCTTTGACGATTATAAAAAAACGGGCCCCGCAGTAATCTGCGGAGCCCATCTCGTTTAATTGTTTAACAACCTCAGGCCTTCTGTTTACAACCTCAGGCCTTTACAACATTGGAAGCCTGGAGACCCTTGGGACCATCCTCAACATCAAAGGTAACGCGATCGCCTTCAACCAGAGATTTGAAACCATCCCCCTGAATCACAGAAAAGTGAACGAAAACATCCGGCCCATCATCCTGAGAAATAAACCCGAACCCTTTAGCATCATTAAACCATTTCACTGCTCCTTCAGCCATTTCTACTTCTCCTTGTTTCTGCTCAATCCTTTGAGCTCTGTTTGGTTGCGTCCGTAAATTGGCCTAAAAACAAGAATACCGCACAGACCCCCTTGCCTGCGCGGTGCGACGTTATAATGATTACGTCTATCACGCTGTCTCAGCCTTATTAACAGACACAAACTTCTAAGAGATTTTCTTATTAAACCACTCGTAAGGTCAAATGCAAGCTTTAAATACCTCAACCCTTTAAAATGTTTTATAAAATTCGGGCTAGCTGTTAGTAGCAAACCGGTTGCTTTCTCTTTGCATACGAGGCACAGAAAAGATTATATTGCCTCATTGTCAACAACAAGACTTTATCGTGAAACTGAATACGTGAGGAACCGACGAACCCAGATTGGCTTTACAAGACAACATACAAATTAACTTGTGTGCGTCTGAAAGCCTCAACTGAACACCAACAATCGAGGAAAAGATGTTCAAACTTCATCCCCGCCTGATGCAAGACACATTGGTTATCGGCGATTTTCCGCTCTGCCGCCTGTTGCTGATGAACGACGCCAACTACCCCTGGTTTATTCTGGTCCCACGCCGTGCCGAGATCCGGGAAATTTTTGAGCTGGAACAAACTGATCAAAATCAGCTACTTAAAGAATCATCACATCTATCGCAAGTATTGAACCAGATCTTCCAGGCCGACAAACTTAATATTGCCGCCCTTGGCAACATGGTCCCGCAACTACATGTTCATCACATCGTCCGCTACCAGGCAGACCAGGCCTGGCCAAATCCAGTATGGGGACTCTTCCCAACGCAACCCTACACAGAAAGAGTTCTTCAGGAAATCTGTGCCGGCCTTATCGATCATCTGGCCGACTTTACCCCTGACAACAACTGTCCCGTGGTGCCCAGAGTCTGCTGAGAGTCCAAGTCATACGTGAGCAACCATGAACATCGCTGACCCGAAATACCGAGAGTACCTGCGGAACCTGCCATCCAGTTATCTGCTAGACCTTTTGTCTGACAACGAAGATCTCGACAAAGAGTCGATTCACTGGGTGTTTCAGGAGCGCGGCCTGGCACAGGAGGAGATTCAGCGAAAGCTCCAGAGAAGACGCAGTTCCAATTGGCCTCGACCCTATACCTTATGGAAAACCGCTCGCTGGGTGACACTTTTCAATGCCCTGATTGTGACATACTTCAACAGCACTGGTCTCTATCAACTCCTGCACAGTGACCACATCTTCAAAGGAGCACTGCTCTTTCTTTCGATTGGCTGTATCATTGCCGGGTTTTTAATCGGCTTCAAGTTGACCACTTATCTCTATCAGGGGAGCAAATCATGTCTTTTCTGCGGTTTTCCGATCCCGGTCGGGTTCGTAGAACTGAGTAGCGGAGAGGAAATCCTGCCGGATAAACAGCTCTTGATTCTACGCATGGCCCTAAATACCCTGGTCGGTGTCAGCCTGGCCCTTTTCCCACTCATCTTTATCTACACCATGATGAATTGATCAACTAGCAGACTGTCGGACTATCAACAAACTGGCTGCTGCCTCTGTCGATAAGCAACGCGACAATACCGTCTCCGCAACAATATAAGCCCCGGCTAATCAGGTCTGTCTCTTGAAGGGGGCCAGCAAGGATGGTAATCTTTACCAGAATATTATGGTGAGGTTTGTATGCGTAGTTTAATTATTGTCATAGCCTTGACGACCTGTTGCTTGTCGCTGTCAGGCTGCAAAGAACCGGAACCGATCCGGATCGGTTTTCTCGGCGGGTTGACCACTCGTGCCGCAGGACTCGCTACAAGCGGACGTGACGGCTTTTTACTTGCCATAGAAGAAATCAACGCTCGTGGCGGCATCAACGGCCGAAGAGTCGAAGGATTGGTCCAGGACACACGCATGCACAAGGGGACAGCCCTTCAGGCAGTCCATACTCTGGTTGCCAGAGACGTCTCCGCAATCATTGGGCCAATGACCAGCCAGACGGCAGTCACCATTGTTCCGGAAATCAACCGGGCCAGGATTCCGATAATCAGCCCAACAGTCAGCACCAATCAACTGAGCGGACTCGACGATTACTTCTTCAGAGTGTATTACACCAACGCCCAGGCAGCGAAGCTGCTCGCCGGCAGATTATCATCGCAGAAAAACGTTCGCCGGATTGCGGCTATTTACGATCTTGGCAACCGTGCCTACACTGAAGACTGGGTTCGTTATTTCCAGGAGGCCCTGGAACAGGGCGGCGGATCACTGGTCACCGGGATTCCCTTCGACCTTCACTCAGACACCCTGTTTCTAGATCTTGCCACTCAGGCAGCAAAAGCTGGACCACAAGGAATTTTGATTCTGGCCAACGCCGTCGATACTGCCATGATCTGCCAGCAATTGGCTAAGACGGGTGTCGACCTGCCACTCTATGCAACCGGCTGGTCTTATTCAGACGATTTGATCCAGTTCGGCGGCAGAAGCGTAGAAGGACTGACTATTATCCAGAGTTCTGACCTGCAGGACCCTTCACCAACAATGCAGAAGTTTCTTAAGGCCTACCAGGAAAGATTTCGTACTTCTCCCAACTTTCCAGCCCTACACGCCTACGATGCAACTCGCATGATCCTGGCCATTCTGGAAAAAACCACGGACCCCCAAGCCATCCGCAAGGAACTACTGGAAATGAAACCCTTCGCTGGAGTCCTCTCTGATTTAGCCCTCGATCGTTTCGGCGATCTGAAGCATCCTCATCTGCATCTCGCACGCATCGAGAACGGTCAATTTGTCAAAGCAGACTAGCCCTCCTCAAGCTGTCGACAATTTCCTGAGAAATGACACTAATTACAGAGGCACGGTGCGATATGTACCGCCTTGCCGATAAGGTCATGTGACATTTTTTTGAGAAGCGTCTGGTAGTATTCAGGTAGATGATAGTTTTTATCTCGAGGGGAACATGCACAGACACTTCTGGAAAATAGTTCCAGGCGCGATATTGATTGTCGTGCTGGCAGGATCTGTTGGGGCGGAGAGCTTATCGCGCAACCACCTGGACAGCCAGGCAAGCAACTACCTTGAGCTGCTGGACCGGAACCGTTATGAGGAGGCATGGCTTACCATGTCAGACTTCTTTCAGGCGCTTAACGATAGGGCCCAATGGCAAAACCGACAGCGAGTTATTCGTGCCGCATACGGTTCACTTGCTTCCCGTCAGTTTCTCCGCATAAGTTACCGCCAGAGCTACAGCCATTCTCCGGATGGCAACTATGTGATAGTGCAGTACAAATCGATTTTCCAGAACAAGGATGACACGGATGAAACGGTTGTTCTGGACTGCCGCAACCCCATAAACTGCACAGTGCGTGAATACATTTTACGTTAAATCTCTAAGTAGAGAACTCCCCACCTGCGAATTTTCACCCTTTTCGACAGACCTCAACTTCCAAACAGTTGACAGCATCCCGGCGAGCGGGTAATAAAGAGCTTTCGTAAATCTACCCAGGAGGTACACAACTGTGACTCAGATTAACTTTGAAAAGATGGGCGGCCTGATTCCCGCCATTATTCAGGATCATGAAAATGGTGAAGTCCTCATGGTCGCTTTCATGGACGAGAAGACTCTCGCCAACACGATACGCGACGGCAAGACCTGGTTTTACAGCCGCACTCGCAACAAGTACTGGATGAAAGGCGAAGAGTCCGGCAACACTCAGGACGTCGTTGAAATCCTTACTGACTGCGACGCGGACACCGTAGTGATCAAGGTTAAGCAGAACGGTCCGGCAGCCTGCCATACCGGCAACCGCAGTTGCTTCTACGTACGCTGGGAAGACGACCAGTGGGTGGAACACTCCAACCCTCTCTTTGATCCTGACGAAGTTTACAAGAAAAAGTAAAAGCGGGCTGTAAGCTCTAAAGAACAAGCTCTTTACTATTTCCAACTTACAGCTTACGGCTTATAGCTTACAGCTGATTAGAGGTTTTATTATGGCAAACGAATTAAAACTCGGTCTCCCGAAAGGGAGCCTGGAAAATGCAACCATTGAACTCTTTGCAAAAGCCGGCTGGAAGATCAAGACATCTTCACGCAGCTACTTTCCCAGCAGTGATGATGATGAGCTGAAATGCAGCCTGGTTCGTCCCCAGGAGATGGCCAACATTCTGGAACGCGGCAAACTCGATGTCGGCATCGCCGGCCGCGACTGGGTCAAGGAAAATGATTCTGACGTGGTTGAAGTCGGTGAGATGGTCTACTCCAAGGTCTCACGCCGACCAGCTCACTGGGTGCTGGTGGTTGGCCCCGACTCTAAAGTTGAAAAACCTGAGGACCTTGCTGGAGCTACCATCTCAACTGAACTGGTCGGTTTCACCAAGCGTTACTTTGCCGAACGTGGCATTTCGGTCGACGTCGAATTCTCCTGGGGGGCAACTGAAGCCAAAATCCTCACGGGACTCTGCGACGCCATCGTCGAAGTCACCGAAACCGGTTCAACGATCTAGGCCAACAACCTGCGTATCGTCTGTGAGTTGATGGAATCGGTTCCTGTTCTGATTGCCAATAAGGATGCCTGGGCTGATCCATGGAAAAGAGCCAAGATCGAGCGTATTCACACCATGCTTCAATCAGCTCTGCGTGCCGAAGGGATGGTCGGTCTGAAAATGAATGCACCAGGAGACAAGCTTGAAGAAATCATCAAGCTTCTGCCGAGCCTCAACCGCCCGACCATTGCTCATCTTTACCAATCGGACTGGGTTTCAATTGAAACGATTATGCCGGAATCGGCGGTACGCAAGATTGTCCCCGAGCTGATGAGTCATGGCGCGGAGGGAATCGTTGAGTATCCGCTCAACAAAATCATCTGATCCTGTTTCAAAAAAAGACGGATAAATCAGTTCATACGTCTTTTTCTCATCATTTTGAGAGAATTGTGAGTTTAGTGATGTATACTACCTGGGAGCTAAAGAATTAGAGTCAACCTCTGGGATATTTAAAGCTTTAAGGAAATATTTATGACGATTCAGGTGGAGTTGGTAGATGGAACCCTATGCAGGGTGGTCCCGAAGGGACTGAATCTGCTACTGAGCCGTGAACTGGTGAAGCGCTTCCGTCGTTCCTCCGGGTGGGCTGTCATTGGCAAGGACTTGATTCGCTACCCGGACAACAAACTTGGCTACAATGGCCCGGAACGCCGTATAGCAGCCTGATATTTTCACATATCCACTTATTGCTTCTCAAAAGGATGCGGGTGCATTGAATAATGCGTCCGCTTTTTTTTATTGAGACCAGGAAGCTGTCGGATTTTAATGGTTGAATTTGCCAACAGCTCATTGAGCTTGTTCATAGATGGCCGACAGCTTGCCAGACAACCATTTTGGCCTATCATCTGATTCCCTCTTGCAGTATTAGTGTATCATGATTAAACTATATCAATTTTGAGGGAGTTGAAGTAGCCTTGGCCAAGAACCTTTCACAAAAATCATCTTTTCGATTGTTCCTGTGGGGAATACTTCTGATCCCCTTTTCCTTCGTGGCAGATGCGGTTCTCGATGCCGTTCTCTTCAGCGAGGGGAGCATACAGGAGCAGTTATTCTCACCAACGTATCACGAGTTAGCCATTCGTGTTCTTTTCGGCACTTTCATCCTGGCAGCTATTTATCTCGGCATGCACTATTTGGCTAATACTGCCCAGAAGGAAGGTATTCTACAACAAAGCAACAAGGATCTGGGGTTGGCCAGGCAGGATATCGAGGAATTTCATGACGACATGCTACGCCAATTACGCAACACTTCATCGGAACTGGCGACCTCCGTTGAACTACTCGCAACCCAGTGTGGCCATGATTTTGACGAAAAAACCCGATTCTTCATGGAGGGTGTCGACAACGCCAGCGACAAACTGAATGAACAACTCGAAATAAGTCTGGCACTTACAGAACTATCCTTTGGCGAACCGCGCCGTGAACAGGTCAAGCTCGACAAACTCGCTCTCGACATCGTCAAGGAGTTGAAAAACAAGCAACCGGACAGGCAGGTTGAGTTCAAGATTCAACCCTGGCTCAGTAATTGGTGCGATCAGAAAATGCTTCGTCCTGTCATTTACAACCTGTTCAAAAATGCCATGGATTTCATCCCGAACGACCGCCAGGGACGAATTGAATTCGGCATGTTCAATAGAAGCACTCAACAAGTCTTTTTCATCCGTGATAACGGCGTAGGTTTTAGCGACGCTCAGGCAACACGCCTCTTCGATGCATTTCTGAACAGTTCACAGGATTCAGAGCTACCCAAAGACACCATCAGACTGGCAAACGCCAGACGAATCATCTACAGACACGGTGGCCAGATCTGGGCCGAAGGTATCCCGGATGTTGGCGGTACAGTTTTCTTTACTCTCTGCAAATCCTGATTAAACTCCCTCAATTCCTGAACGAGAAATAGCTTACAAAAAAACACGGGGGTCAGAATTCATTTGTGACCCCCGCTTCGGTTTAGGACACTAGAACCCTGTAACCGATAAAATGTCGTAAAATTGCGACGTGATCTGGCACACCAAGAAGGCACGACTGAGAGCGCATAGCACCTTTAAATCACCTCAGTCCCTCCCCTCGAAATAGACGAGAACTTTCTGAACAAACTTTCTGTCTTCCGCAGTTAGCTTGGCACACTGCCGGTATTTTTTAAAAAACCTCAACCGCTGTGTACGGCTTAAGACCTGTTTGCCGACTTTGTCGAGACACGCTATGTCTTTAATGATGCGATATCCG
>JAUWTX010000227.1 GCA_030614505.1 Desulfuromonadales bacterium | reverse complement strand
GCCGCTGTGATCTGCCCCTGCCATCTGACCCGGCCCCTGAAATTGCCAACTGACGCTGTCCCTGCCAACTGACGCTGTCCCGGCCGCTGTCCCCTGCTCATGCGCCGGGCGCCTTTACTTTTTTCATGTCGAATAATTGCGATATTCGCTGGATGAAGTGCTCACCGAGAGCCTGCGTGCTACTGTTTCTTTAGAAAATTTGTGGAGGATTCCATGGTCAATACGAGACGAGCTGTACTCTCGACAGTGGTGTTGGTGCTCATTCTTGGTGTTTCTTTTACCAGCGCTGCCCAGCAAAACCAGGAGGAACTGGTTGTCGAGAAGGGGATCGCTGAGCTGCAAGCACTGATGGAGACAGGCAAAGTCAACGCGGAGTCGATCACTCGGGCCTACCTTGCTCGAATTGAGCGTCTCGATGGCAGGCACAAAGCGGTTCTGGCCGTCAGCCCTGATGCCATCGCCCAGGCCAAACGACTGGATGAGGAACGACGCAAGGGCACGGTGCGGGGACCGCTGCACGGCATCCCGGTGCTGCTCAAGGACAACATCGAGTCGCGTGAGAACCTGCCGACCACTGCGGGATCGTTGGCTCTCGCGGATAACGTCACCGGACGAGACGCATTCTTTGTCGGCCAACTGCGCGAGGCGGGCATGGTGATTCTCGGAAAGACAAATCTCAGCGAATGGGCCAACTTCCGTTCTGAACGTTCGTCCAGTGGGTGGAGTGGAGTCGGCGGCCAAACCGTCAATCCCTATGATGTGACCCGCAGTCCCTGTGGTTCGAGTGCGGGCTCTGGAGTCGCCGTCGCCGCCGGCTTCGCCGCCGTCGCCGTTGGTACCGAAACCAACGGCTCGGTGGTCTGTCCGTCTACCGTCAACGGCGTGGTCGGCATCAAGCCCACGGTCGGCCTCATCAGTCGCAGTGGAATCGTGCCGATTTCTCACAGCCAAGACACAGCAGGCCCGATGGCGCGAACGGTGGCAGATGCAGTTGTGTTGTTTGCGGCAATGATCGCGATTGATGAAAAAGATCCGGCGACAGAGATTGCCTCCGCTGCTGGCTCCTGGGACCTCGTTGGGCAGCTCAAGAAGAATGGGCTCAAAGGCAAAAGGATAGGCGTTGTGCGATCATCAGCCGGTTTCCACTCCGAAGTCGACAAACTGCTCGAACAGGCGATTGCCGACCTGAAAGCCGGCGGGGCGACGATCGTTGACGAGCTCGAGTTCGACCCGCCGGAGGCCCTCTCGCAGGCGGCCTACGACGTGCTCTTGTATGAGTTCAAGCACGGTCTCAACGCCTACCTCGCAGCCTTGCCTAACCGTGATCACTTGCCGGCGACGACCCTGGAAGAATTGATCGCCTTCAACCTCAAGCATCAGGCGAAGGAAATGCCGTTTTTCGACCAGGAGATTTTCGACCTTTCCCAGGCAAAGGGACCGTTGAGTGACCAGGAATACCAACAAGCACTTGAACTCATGCAGCGAGCGTGCCGTGAAGACGGCATCGACACGCTGGTGGACGAACACACACTGGATGCATTGATTGCCCCAACCGGCTCGCCTGCTTGGAAGATTGACCTGATTAATGGCGATCATTTTATTGGCGGCAGTTCGAGCTACCCGGCACGTGCCGGCTACCCAAACATCACCGTGCCCATGGGCGCAGTGCACGGTTTACCCGTTGGATTGTCCTTTTTCGGCCCGGCGTTGTCGGAACCGACCTTGATCGAGATTGCCTATGCCTACGAGCAGACAAGTCAAAGGCGAGTACCGCCAGAGCTGTGAGTTCCAGGGGAATACCTCTCGCAAAGGCCCTTCCTCGATTCATCTGCCCCCAAAGGTCATGGGTCGCGGCAGGAAGCGCTGGATGCGGAAAATCTATCACTATCCCTCACTGTTCGTTTGCTTTATAGAAATATCTATTCAGATCTGCCAGACCGGAGTTCTGGAGGTCCGACTGATCAAATTTTTCCTGAAACCAGTCATAAACCTCCCAGAAATTGTCCTCAGCGCGATTGACTCCGTACTTCTCAAGTCTTTGGATATAGAGGTCACTGCCGTCATATTTATGGAGGATATCGAAAAAATCAGGAAGGTCAGATGCATTCAAAACAAAAAAATAGTTTGGGTAGGAGCCGATAAACCCGTGTATGAAATCGGCTTTGTCTTTACTCGGGTCAAGAAAGTGCTTCTCTTTGAATAGGAATCTGACGTTGTCATGCCAACGATCTATGACCGCGGAGATTACAATGTCTTCTTTCCCTGGTATGTTTTTGATGCGGATCCATGCAACATTTGCATTGTGATCAGAGACATGGCGGAAGAAAGAAACACCGGGTGCAGAAACGGCATTGAATCCATCAACAATGTCATCAATTGAGTGATATTCCTCTGGGAGCTCGGGGTGCGGCACACCCGCTGGTAGATAGTTCAGCCCAAACGCGATACCCTCAACGTTGATATGGTTGTTGACGACCTGTTCAATCAACTCCCTTTTCGGATCATCTGTGATAAAGGATTTTCCTGCAGGCATTGGAGCGGGTTGGTAATGCACTTTCTTTGGCGCCACACCCGTATACCACGATTCCATCATTTCGCTCCGTGCCTCCCGAGGCAACAAATCAAGGAAATAGCTCTCTCCTTCGATTCGAAGCGCATCCATATAGAGCCGAACTGACAGCTGATGTCCTGCGTTGCCATAGACGTCGAAGCCGGCAACCAGGGAGTAGTAGATCCGTTCAATTAAGGGATAGTCAACCACCCACAGAGTATTGGGTAAATTTCCAAGCACACCCCTGTGTACCGAGGCACTGTCGAAGTGTCTGAATATCGTGAGTACAGGCTGGTCATCAGGTTGATTGCCCTTCCAGATCGACTCTATACCCAGACCTTCAGGGTAAATGGCACCATAGAACTGCTGTCTCGCCTCATAATAGTCAACAGCCCACTTGTAGTGCCTGTTCTTCAATAAAACTTTTGACAGCTTATTGTCGCTGCCTTTCTCAATAGGCATCCTCAAATTGTCAGATTGTAGATTGATAAATCCAGGATATTTCACAGACACGTCATAATCTGGATCGAGGAATACTATCCAGAAATGGTCGTTGATTACATTCAACGCCACCTGTCCTTTGCAGACCGGCCCATGAATAAATGTCATGATCGTATAGAGGGCGTTATCGAGCAGCCATTGATATCGCGACCTTGTCGGAATCTGCTCGTACGTCACGAACGGATTGGCGCTTGTTGTGCTGTCATAGCTGACAAGATGTGGGGCCTGAGTCCACTGAGGTGTGATGAAGAGTTCGTAAATACGTCCGTATTGCTGCTCTCCAAGTGGGAAAACCATGTGGGTTTTATGTACGATCGTTGAGTATATTTTTCGAAACCGATAATATAACTGCGATGTTCCAGGATCATCGTATGGGCGGACAGTAGCAATGATGTCAATCTTCTCCCCAGGTCCCGTTTTTGAGCGTACGAGTTCGTAAAATTCATAACTTCCGGTCTCAAAGGAAATATGAGCCAGAAACAGGTGATCATAGAGGTACCGGGCTGTCATACGATACTTGGGGTCAGGGTTGTTGAGAAAGTCTTCCCACCTGGCAATCATGTCCTGATCTTTCAAGGGAATTGACTGGAGAACCATTTGTTGCTCCGGTGTTGGCCCATGAGAACCCTGCATCAACCAGCCGGTAACGGTGTTGAATTCCTCTTGTTTGAGTGGGGGAAAGCCAAAGGGCATTCCACGGTTTGGATGTTTTTTTAAAAAACTCTTGATTTCAGATTTGTTCTCGGCACATTTTAAATCACTTGCCTCTGAAAAATAGTCTCCACTGACATTTGGGGAGAGCCGTTTGTGATCAAGAAGCAGGTGCAATATCGATTCATCATACTCCTGCGATTCTTCCTGCAAGACACTGGAGAATCCCTTGTCGCGCCATTCACTGGTTGAATGTGCGTCAACAAACAGACGGCTCGGGTCCATGGTTTTCAGCCGCCCTGCGTTATAGACTTTTTCCTTGCTTGCCCCGCGTTCCAATCCATCCCAGGAGCTTAATTTCAGCTGACACGGTGAGTTATAGCAAGAGTGGCACACGACACACCGTTTAACGAGGATTGG
>JAUWTX010000127.1 GCA_030614505.1 Desulfuromonadales bacterium | reverse complement strand
GATTGGTATCATAAGACCGACGACGCTCTTCACGGATCACATCCCGTTCGGTATAGAACTCTCGTAATATGGGGTTCTTCATCCGATCTGATTCGATCAGCGCCCAAAGCTCCAGTTTGTTTGATGGCAGGGAAATCAGGTAGGTGGTCAGGTCCTTGCTGGTGAAGGCATTGTAGCCGGAGCCACCATTTTCAGAATAAATATTGGAGAAGACATCCTTGACCACGTACTGCTTGTGCTCCGCCTGCAGATTCGCCAACTCCTTTTCGAGTGCAGCGATCTGTGACGGGTCTGCATCAACCTGCAGACGTAGAGTATCCAGGTTGTTGCCGACCCTCTCGATCTCCTCAAGAATCGGCTTTTCTTTAACATAATCTGTTGTACCAAGTTTTTTGGTCCCTTTGAACAACATGTGCTCAAGAAGGTGAGCAACCCCACGGGTTTCACTGGTCTCATGGACCGAGCCGACACCGATGGTGATGTAAGCCGAGACAATCGGCGTATCATGTCGTTCAACTACCAACAGTTTCAATCCGTTGGCAAACGAGTATTCAATGACCTTCTCTTCGAGGGTGCTGCTGCCGAAAGCTGCCCCAGCCAAACAAAGCAAAAGTAAAGTTAACAAACCACATAATCGTTTCATTATTGTTTTCCTGTCTGAATAATTTTGTAGAGTCCCGGTTCATTATAACCACGTCACGACACCCAGTCGAGAGAGACATTATATTTTTTAGATGTATCACCTTTGTGGGGGAAATTATTGATGAGCGGCAACAACCGCCTGCCCTAGAGAAATGCCACCATCATTCGGGGGCACCAGGGAATGGGTAAGAACCTTGAAATCAGACTTATTGAGACACTCCAAAGCCATCTCGGTCAGCAGACAGTTTTGAAAAACACCCCCGGAGAGAACGACCAGACTTAACCCGCTCTGTTGCCGTATCTGACTACAAACATCTTCGATCATTCCCGCCAGAGAGCCATGGAATCGACCGGCAATCTTTGCGGTGGAGGCGCCTGCTTCAAGATCGCTAACAATATCTTCAACAAGCGGCTGCGGATCGAAGATGATCAAGTCGTCAGCGTGAGATAGCAGGTAAGGATAAGGCTGTGGTTGAGCCGGGTCAGCAACCATCTCCAGTTGCATGGCGGCCTGGCCCTCAAATGAGACCGTCTGACGCAGATCAAGCAGGGCAGCAACTGCATCAAAAAGTCTTCCGCAACTGGATGCAAGTGGTGCGTTGATTCCTTTCATGGTCGCCTGGGCAACCAGGCGCAATTCGTTTGCAGCGATGCCGTCAAAAATCTTTACACTCTCCGGGATCTCGCCATAGATTGAGAGCAGGTAACTCAAGGCCATGCGCCAGGGCTCTTTGGTTGCCAGATCGCCCCCCGGCATCGGCTGATAGCGGAAATGGCCAACACGTTGGTAACCGTTCAGGTCACCGACCAGGAATTCCCCTCCCCAGAGGTTACCGTCTGCTCCGTAACCGATGCCGTCGAAAATGACTCCGATCGCTGGCTCTTCGACGCCATGCTCAGCCAGACAGCTGGCCAGATGGGCATGGTGGTGCTGCACAGCGACAGTCGGCAAACCACTTTCTTCCAAGGCATATCTTGTCGAATAGTAGTCAGGGTGAAGATCGTGGGCGATCCGCTCAGGGCGCACTTCGAGTATCGATTGCAGATGATTGATAGTTTGCTTAAAAGAGTCATAGACCTCAAGGTTCTTCAGATCGCCGACATGCTGGCTCAGAAAGGCACGATCACCCCGGGTCAGGCAGATGGTATTCTTCAGCTCGGCACCAACCGCCAGAATAGGTCGGCTCTCGACCGAAAAAGCGACCGCACGCGGTACAAAACCACGCGAACGGCGCAACAACAGCGGCCGATCAGCCATCACTCTGGCAATTGAATCATCAGTACGGGTATGAATACGGCGATTGTGGATCAGGAAGGCTTCAGCGATTGCTCCCAAACGCTGGCAAGCTTCATCATCCTCAAAAGCGATCGGCTCATCGGAGAGGTTGGCGCTGGTCATCACAAGAGCCTCAAAACCGTCTTGCAACAGCAGGAAATGCAGCGGGGTGTAAGGGAGCATGACACCGAAATAGCGGTTGGCAGGTGAAATACTTTCAGCAAGCTTGTGATCTGCCTTCTTTTGCAACAGCACAATCGGACGCTCGACCCCCAGTAGCAGACGAGCCTCATCGTCACCGACATGAGCAATACGTCGCACAGCCTCGAGATTGCCAGCCATCAAAGCAAAGGGCTTTTCGTCACGTTGTTTGCGGCGGCGTAGTTCTAACACCGCCTTCTGGTTGCCGGCATCAACAGCCAGATGGTAGCCCCCCAAACCCTTGATTGCCAGAACCTGTCCCTTCTTGAGTCGACGGATCGCCTCAGACAGGGGATCTTCAATGGCGACGGGCTGTCCGTTGGAAGCAAGTAACTGCAACTGCGGGCCACAAACAGGGCAGGCATTCGGCTGGGCATGGAAGCGGCGTGATATCGGGTCGTCATATTCTGCCTGGCAATTGTCGCAAAGCGGAAAATCAGCCATGGTGGTCAGCGGTCGATCGTAAGGGATGCCGGTGACAATCGTGTAACGCGGGCCACAATTGGTGCAGTTGATAAAAGGGTAATGATAGCGACGATCATCGGGATCGAAGAGTTCTTTCAGGCAATCGTCACAGACAAAGGTGTCCGGTGCGATCTGGGCACGACGGGTTTCGTCAACGCTACTCTGCAGAATTTTAAAACCGATTGAGCCCTGGACGGAAATTTCTTGGGTGTCAAGAGATTGAATAACAGAGAGTGGTGGTTTTTCGCTGCGGACAGCTGCAACAAATTGATGTAAAACGCCTGCTTTTCCCTCAACTTCAATTGTCACCCCACGACTATCGTTGCACACAGATCCGGTCAGCCCAAAGCGCTCGGCCAACTGGTAGACGAACGGGCGAAAACCAACCCCCTGTACAATTCCTTCTATGATTATCTTTTGACGCTGCAAATTGACTCCGCGCATGACTGCTTACACTATAGCTGTTCACAGGGTTGTTTTACAAATGAGAGGGTATCGGAAAATGGCTGGAAATGCAGTCTCAAAAAAGCAGATCGACTGACTGGTAGAATTTGCAAGAGTGCCTGGATGGGATTGTATGTCAGTTCGGCTTGATAATCGGCTCACTCTGTTCCGCGACAATATCGCCAATCAGCAATTCTTCTACCAAGGCAGTCAGAACCTCGATGTCCTTCAAAGTCAGGCGGTCGAATTTGATCGCTATCCCGGGCGGGACCCCGGAACCGCCACCATTCTCTGCCTTGCCATAAATAACTGAACCACCGACTTGCAAGACCTCACCCGATGGGAGCGGCAAGTCAACATCTACATGGGCACCTTTTGGTAATTGCTCGCGCATGCGCAGGAAAATGCCTCGCTCAGAGAGAGTGATGCTCGGCGCCTCATAAAGCTTGTCCTTATGTTGCAATCCAACCAATTCTTCGTAAGGTGTCCGCAGATACCGCCGGCGCCCACCTGAATACAAGTCACAGCGCTGTACCGCTTTATGCAGCCGCCTCAGGTCCACCGGCTTGTCGAGGACATCTATGCAACCGAGGCTTAAAGCTTCCCATTGCCGATTTTTATCCTGATAGCTGGAGATCATAATGACCGGTAGATCGGCAAGTTCCTTATCGGCGCGAATCATGCGCAGGGCTTCAAGACCGTCCAGATCGGGCATGATCATATCCATAGTGATGAGATGAGGATGGGTCACACGCGCGATTTCGAGCGCTTCAGCAGCATTGTTAACCGGCAGAACCTCCAGATTCATTCGATTCAAAAGTATTGAGAGGTACATGAGGAAAGGTTTGCTGTCATCAACAACAATTGCGATTGGCCGTTCACCCATAACCACCTCCTGCTCTCAATCTAATAAAAAGCCCATCTCTTCGATTCCGGAGACGGGCAATTCGCACTTGTTACCCCTCTTCGGTAACCCGGCTATCCACTCTTGTAACGACTTCAGTGGACCCGTGGTTTTGCGTCCCCAGGTTACCCCGAGTTTGCTATTATCGGTGAGTTAACATTCTTGAGTTAAATCATAGCATACACTACCTCACAAAATTATCACAATTTTTGATTAAGAAGAAAACAGGAGCCAGCAACCAAGTTCATTGAGCTTGTTCATTGATAGTCCGACAGGCGCTAAAACCCCACACAATGAGCTCAGGAGATTTCGATCAAGCCGTATTTCCCCATCTTATATCGCAAGGTTCCACGAGGTAAGTTGAGTATACGTGCCGTTTTGGCGACATTACCACCAGTAATAGCAACCGCCTGAGCGATCAGGTCTTTTTCCAGTCGGCCAACAATTTCTTCAAACAGTATTCCTTCTGGAGGAATCCGGTAATTAAAAGCCGCCTCATCCTGTGGCTTGTCTCCCCAGATTTCACGGGGCAGACATTCGGGCGTGATTGTCTCCTGGTTGTGCATGATGCAGATGCGTTCCACGACGTTTCGCAACTCACGCACGTTGCCTGGCCAATGATAACGCATCAACAGATCCAGCGCTGCGCGAGAAACATCACAGATATTCTTGTTAAACTCCTCGCTGTAGTACTTGATGAAAAATTCCAGCAACGGCGGAATATCCTCGCGGCGATCACGCAACGGCGGCACATGGATCGGAAACACATTGAGTCGATAGAAAAGATCCTCACGGAAAATTTTCTGTTCTAGAGCCTCCTTGAGATCAAGGTTGGTGGCTGCTACAATCCGAACATCGATATCGATATTACGATTACCACCTAGCCTGCGGATTTTGCGATCTTCGAGAACCCTGAGAAGTTTGACCTGAAGGCTCAGATCCATCTCACCAATCTCATCAAGGAAGATTGTGCCGCCATTAGCTTCTTCGAAGAGACCAATCTTGCGATTTTTGGCATCAGTAAATGCACCCCGCTCATGCCCGAACAGTTCTGTTTCAAGCAAATTGAACGGCAATGACCCACAGTTGATTTCAATAAATGGCCGCTCCTTGCGAGGCGACATCTGGTGAATGGCCTTGGCCACCAGTTCTTTACCGGGACCCGACTCACCTGTAATCAGGACCGTAGACGTTCCATGTTTGGCAACTTCCCGGATCTGCCGGTAAACCTGTGTCAACTGCTCACTGGAACCGACCATAACGTTGTCTCCGGATAATTCGCGAGTCTGACTTCCACGCCGCAACTGACGGACCTCGCGACGCAGGTTCTGAGTCTCCAGGGCCAGGCGAACAATCAGACGGATAGCATCGGCCTTAAAGGGTTTTTTGATGTAATCATAAGCGCCCAACTTCAATGCCTCGACAGCGCTTTCCACGGTGCCATAACCAGTAATAATGATCACCAGAACCCCGGGATCAATCTCACGCATGGCACGCAGGACATTGAGACCACTCTGGGAACCAAGATTCAGATCGAGCAGAACCAGGTCGACATCCGCCTCACTGACTTCTTTGACCGCATCATCGCCATTGTCTGTGGAATAGGGGTGATAACCATCCTCCTCGAGGATTCTTTCGAGATTCTCGCGAATAAAAGCCTCGTCATCCACGATCAGGATGCGTTCCATAATAAAATCTCCTTCAGCAGGCCGTCAGATAATCAATGAACTTTAAAGGGTATTCTAATGATAAGCGGGATAGGTGACAACAAAAATGGCCAAAAGCGACCATTTTTGTTGTTTCATTGAAGTAAGCAGAGGTGAAAGCTTCACAACAAGGCTAATTTTAGCCGCTATCAGGGAGATATATCCTGAACTCTGTGCCCTCCCCCTCCTGGCTCTGTACTTCAATACGGCCACCATGACTGGTGATAATGGTGTGGGTGATGGAGAGACCCAGGCCTGTCCCTCCCCCCTTGGTCGTATAAAAGGGTTCAAAAATCAGCGCGACTCGATCAGCAGGAATTCCCTGACCCGTATCACGAATTGTCAGCAAGGAACCATTGTCTGTACGCTGTGCAGCAATCCACAACTCGCCGCCTTCCGGCATAGCATCCAAAGCATTTGTCAGCAGGTTCAGAATCGCCTGCTTCAATCGATCACTATCCATACGTGGAAGCAGCAACTCCCCGGGGATATCTTCATGGCACCGAACCTGCTGCTTCTGGAATTGCTTACTCACCAGGAATAGCGAGTTGCGCAGAATATCAGCGAGGTCACCTGGTGCCATACGCATATCCGGCAAGGAAGCAAAGTTTAACAGTTCATTAACCAACCCCTCCAACCGCTCAATTTCCTGCAATGCACGTTGAATCAATACCTGATCCTCCGGACGAGCAAGCATGCGATCATGCAGGTCGTCAAGCAAGAGACTGATACCGGTCAACGGATTGCGCACTTCGTGAGCAATCCCCGCCGAAAGTCGTCCCAGCGAAGCAAGGCGCTCAAAACGAGCCATTTGCTGGCGAAAGCTTACTCGCTCTGTCAAGTCTTCAAT
>JAUWTX010000264.1 GCA_030614505.1 Desulfuromonadales bacterium | reverse complement strand
TCCTGGCAGCAGAAGCACCGGATACAGCGGCCATAATCAATTTGAACACCTTGAGTGTCCAGATTCATTGCCTTCGGTGGGTCCAAGGTCATTGCCTCTGGCGGACAATGCGTCACACAATGACCACAGCGTTGGCAAGCCTGGGTGATTTCAGGTTGTGCCGTAATGGCATTTTTAAGAAGGTTCTTGACAGGTGTCGGCAGTCCGAAATTGATATCAGCATTTTTTGCCGGACGGAAACAGGTCGTTTGTAACGTTGCAAGAGGGACACCGTGAAGTTCCAGCTCGTCCATGGAGACACCTTGTCGACCAGTCTGTTTGGCGATCTTCTGCGTCCAGACGCGCTGTTCCGGTAGATTGACCATGGCTGTAGCGACTGTGTCGAGCGCCACAGGATGTGGCGAAGCGAGCAATGCGCCAAGTTGTACTGGGTCACCATTGCCAGGGCCGTTACCTTCCATGCCAACAACTGCGTCCATAATCGACAGGGCCGGCATGAAACGTTCGCTCAGTTCAAGCAGCATCAGGGCAAAGAAGGCTTTGTCGGTGCCTGCCTGTAGGTGAAGACGCGCCTTGCGCATGCCGACAACCAGCCCGAAGAGATTCTTGACCGCCCCGGTGTAGCCCATCATCTGGTGAGTCTTGAGCTTCGGCAGGTTAATGATAATGTCTGCTTCCAGAGCCTCTCTGGCAACCTCAAGATGATGAAAAGTTCCAACCTCCAGGTTGATCGGCACGGATTCATCAAAGGGAGCAAAACGGGCTCCCGTTTCCTCAACCACATCAAACACACCACACTTGCGAGCAACATATTCCGGTTTGCCAAGTCCGGGAGAGTCGCCGACGGTTACTTTGCCACCGGCATTCTGGACCAGCAGGATAACCTGGCGAACGATCTCCGGGTGGGTTGTGACCGCCTTCTCCGGGGCTTTGCCAGCCAACAGGTTTGGTTTTATCAGGACTTTCTGACCGGGTTTGACGTAGCAACCAATGCCACCTAATGGTTCTAGCAGGAGATGTAAGGCGTTCTTGACACGTTCAGGGTCATAATCTGGAAGGGATTGCAGGGAGACAGGCAGGCTCATCGGCCAATGACCTTGATTTGCACCTGGCGTTGACGTGGTCCGTCAAATTCGCAGAAATAGATGCCCTGCCAGGTGCCGAGGACGACTTCGCCTTTGTTGATCAAAAGTGTTTCGCTGGCACCGAACAGGCTGCTCTTGATATGGGCGGCGCTGTTGCCTTCAAGGTGACGGTAGCCATCCTGCATCGGTATCATCTTGTTGATTTGCATGACAATGTCACGGCAGACATCTGGATCGGCATTTTCGTTGATAGTAATTGCAGCGGTCGTGTGAGGAGTGAAGATAACTGCTAGGCCGTCAGTAACATTGTACTCGCTAATTACATTGCAGACGTCGCGGGTGATGTCGATCATCTCTACCTGCTGGCGGCTTTTGATCTGCAGGGTTTTCATGCGGTGATGTTGTTCAGGGCATCGATGACAGCCTGTAGCGAGCGGGGGTGGAAGAGCAGGGAGGTGTGCCCCATGCCATTGAGCTCAACCGTTTGTGAACCGTCCATTCTGGAGGACTCTGCCGGCAGGACGATATTGTCGTAACGGGTGTAGATGGAAACAGCCCGAGTCTCTTTCGGCCAGGGTATGCTGTTGAACTGGCGGAGAAACGCAGAGCCTGGGAGGAGGGTTTTACCCATAGGGGACAGGGCAAACGGCGCCAACTTTGAGCCGTGATGCGGCGAGCCGAGAGTGACCATGCCGTGCACATAAGCAGCGCCACCACGACTCTGGACATAATTGCGAGTGATTATCCCGCCCATGGAGTGGCCGATCAGAATGACCTTGTCAACTTTCAGATTGATACGCAGTTCATCAACTTTCCTGGCCAGGCCTTCAGTCAGGGTCTCCAGGTCTCGCCAGGGGGGGGAGTTAATGCTGATTATTTGCTGATAGCCTGCAGAGCGCAACCGGTATTGCATCCAGAAGAGGCAGCTACGATTCTGAAACAAACCATGCAGAAGAATGACAGGGGGGCGAATAACCTGTCCTGCGTCTGGAAGCTTTGGCTGTAGCCAGCCGAACGGCCGCAACAGAATCGTCAGCAGCAGGCATCCTGTCTCCTGAATCAGCAGCCAGATAGCGATGCAGAGGCCACGGGTGGTAAAACGTCGCTCGATCAGGTCTGGTTGGGAGTTAGCTCGCTCGTACCAGGCAACGGTATAGCTCAACAGAACCGTCAGGGCGACTATGCAGATCGTGGTTTTTATCAGAATGAGGAGTATACAAAAGAAGGTTGCCATATCAGAGAGATTATCTCATACAATATGAGGTCGTCAATATGGATATGGGGGAAAGCTATAAACTATAAAGCTTAACTGCCTCCAGCCCCCAGCCTTACAGCTTTGTTTCTCTCCTTTCATACTGTATTCTGTCTCCTGTATTCTGTCTCTTTGATTAATCCAGAGGTGAGTCATGCAAAAGATGGTCGACTGCTTTGCCACATATCTTTCTGACGAGCGCAATCTGTCGCCGCATACCAGGGTTGCGTACTTGCGTGACCTTGGCGAGTTTCAGAATTTTCTCGAACGACATGGCGGCTCCGGCAAGGAGGCCCTGGCCAGGATCGACAGCTTCCTGTTACGGCGCTACCTCGCTGAGCTGCATAAGCGCAACCAGAGGACTTCGATCGCCAGGAAGCTCTCGACACTGCGGACTTTTTTCCGTTACCTGGTTCGTGAGGGATACCTTCCTCACAACCCTGCCGAGGGCTTGTCGACACCCAAATTGAATCGTTATCTGCCGAAAACGCTCTCGGTCGACGAGGCAGCAGCCCTGATGGAGCGCGGTTACGGCAACAGCTTGCTGGATCTGCGTGATCGCGCCATTGTCGAACTCTTTTATTCGAGTGGTCTGCGTGTCAGCGAGTTGACGGGTCTGGATGTCGGCTCTCTCGACTTGCGCGAGAAACTCGTCCGCGTACTTGGCAAAGGGCGCAAGGAGAGAATCGTGCCGGTCGGCCGCAAGTCGCATGAGGCCCTGCTGGCCTATCTCGAAGCCAGGGGTATGCCCGACGAAGATGAGCCCCTTTTCCTGAATGCCCGGGGTGGCCGTCTGACGCCACGCAGTGTCCAACGCAATCTGAAGGCCCGTCTGATCAAAGCCGGGCTGATAAAGGATATCAGCCCTCATGCCCTGCGTCATTCTTTCGCCACTCACCTCCTGGATGGCGGCGCTGATCTGCGCGCCATCCAGGAACTGCTTGGCCATGTCTCACTATCCACCACCCAAAAATATACACAGGTTAGTGTCGATCATCTGATGTCTGTGTACGATAAAGCCCATCCTCGCAGTAATAAGAAGTAGGGGCGGGGGTTGAGGGCCAGAGGCTGGGGTTGTTTAAATTTATATAAATGACTAAAATGGTCAGATTTATCTTGACAGTCTGCTCAGAGTCAGTAAACTAAGGCACATATTT